>NZ_MLCB01000155.1 GCF_001890925.1 Planktotalea frisia | reverse complement strand
TGACCAGATCGCTGCATGACCAACAATCCTCAAACACCAGATTTGACAATAACTCACCGAGCAGTGATATCCTTAACATCCAGATGGGCGAAATCCGCCTGCTTACTGGCTGCTGTGGCGATGGTATCGTCATGCGGTCTGCCACGCGTGGGACCCAACAAAAAAGAGATCTACGAAGGCTCAGTGCAGCGTTCGGGCGATGCCTTCGTGGTGTCGGTCAATGACCGCGTCACGCGCGCCACTTCCGTTGTTCCAAGTCTCGGCTTTTCCGCGTCTTTCCAAAACGCTGGTGAAATCGGCTCTGATACGATCCGTCCCGGCGACACGCTTGGTCTGACGATTTGGGAGAACGTGGATGATGGTTTGCTTGCGGGCGAAACATCCAACTCTACCTTACTTGAAGAAGTGCAGGTTGATGGCGCTGGCTTCATCTTTGTTCCATATGCAGGGCGCATTCGCGCCGCTGACAATTCACCCGAAGCCATTCGCCGCACGATCACGCGTAAGCTCGAAGAGCAGACGCCAGATCCTCAGGTCCAAGTACGTCGCCTTGCGGGTGACGGCGCAACGGTCTCGTTGGTCGGTGCAATCGGTGGTCAAGGCGTTTACCCGATCGAGCGCCCTACCCGCACATTGTCCGCTATGCTTGCGCGCGCTGGTGGTATCGCGATTGAACCCGAGATTGCCCAGATCACTGTGATCCGCGGCAATCAAAAGGGCAAAATCTGGTTCCAAGACCTCTATAACGATCCACGTATGGACATTGCTTTGCGCGGCGGTGATCGCATTTTGGTTGAGCAGGACACGCGTTCGTTCACCGCTCTTGGTGCCACAGGTGCTCAAAGCCGTGTTATTTTTGAAAGCCAGACTTTGTCTGCTGTCGAAGCCCTTGCTCAGGTTGGCGGTTTGGTCAGCACCTCGTCTGATCCCACAGGTGTGTTCATTTTCCGCAATGAACCCGCAGAACTTGCCAATCGCGTTCTGGGTCGCAACGATCTCGTTGGTGCGCAGCGTTTCGTTTACGTTCTCGATCTGACACGTCCAAACGGTATGTTCCAAGCGCGTGATTTCGTCATCCGTGACGAGGACACCGTCTACGTCACCGAAGCGCCATTCACGCAATGGAGCAAAGCGATTGCAGCGGTTACAGGCTCGCTCACAGCAGTGGGTAGCCTTGGAACAACAGCCACCACGCTGGGCGTTGGCGCAGCCAGCGGCGGCTAACGAGCATGCGGGCTAAGCCCTTGAATACAGCCGCCGACGCCGATACGCGTCGGCGGCTTTTTATCTACAATGGTGGTTTTTTGAAAGAACGGCGCGTGCGTCGCATCCTTTCGCTTGCAGGGTATGATATTTCGCTGGGCTTGCCCAAAGAGGGCGATTTTGTCGGGGTCTGGGGCCATAGCCCGACATCGCATCGCGGCGAGGCACAGGCCGAAAAACGCGCAGCACCAATCATCCGCGTAGAGGATGCTTTCTTGCGTTCCGTCCTGCCCGGGCGCTCTGGAACGCCCCCGCTCGGACTGACGATCGATCACAAAGGCATGCACTACGATTCTGAACAGCCATCTGAGTTGGAAGAACTGCTGACGTCGCACCCACTCGATGACACGCATTTGATGAACCGCGCACGCACCTGCATTACACGCCTTCACGAAGCGCATTTGACGAAATATACAGGGTTTGATCCGACAACACCCTGCCCTGAACCTGGTTATGTGCTTGTTCTTGATCAAACTTTGAACGACGCCTCTGTCCTGAAAAGCAACGCGGACCGCGGCACATTTCTTGAAATGCTTGTTTTCGCGCAGGAAGAGCATCCCGGGAAAAAGGTCTTGATCAAAACGCATCCCGACACGCTTGCAGGTCATCGTGAGGGATATTTCAGCACTAGTGACGTTAATCAGAACGTCAAATTTTTCACTGATCCCGTTTCACCGTGGACCTTATTGGAAGGCGCAGCAGCGGTTTACACCGTCTCGTCTCAACTAGGATTCGAAGCAATTTACGCGGGTCATAAGCCACGCGTTTTTGGACAGCCCTTTTACGCAGGATGGGGTCTCACAAATGACGAGCGACCTGTGCCACGTCGCCAGCGCAAACTCACGCGCGCGCAACTCTTTGCGGCTGCGATGATCCTTTATCCCAAGTGGTATGATCCTTACCGCGATGAATTATGCACATTAGAAACCGCAATTGACACGCTAGAGGCGCAGTCACGTGCTTGGCGCGAAGATCACAAAGGGTGGGTCGCAAGTGGTGTAAGGCTCTGGAAACGCATCCCTTTTCATCAAGTGTTCGGACAAATCAAACCACTTCGCTATGAAGACGAGGAAGCGAAACTCGCGGACACGATCACCGATGGTCGTCGTCATATGGTGTGGGCCAGCGCCAAAAACGCGCCTGTCACCAATCAAACGGTACGGGTTGAGGACGGCTTTCTACGCTCCAAAGGGCTTGGGGCAGAGCTGATCGCCCCCCTATCTCTCGTGCTCGATGACCTTGGAATTTACTATGACCCAACGCGTTCAAGTCGCCTTGAAGAAATGATCCGCATGCGCGCGTTGCTGAGGCCTGATCAAAAAGAGCGTTCAGAACGGATGATCCAAGCGCTCAAACGCACGAAATTGAGCAAATATAATGTGGGTCAAACAGAGCTTGCTGAACTGCCCACAGGCCACCGTATTCTTGTTCCCGGCCAAGTCGAGGACGACGCGTCTATTGTCACCGGCACCAAAGCCGTCAGCACCAATCTGGAACTTTTAAGCGCCGCGAGACGTGCGCGTCCAAATGCCATCATCCTCTACAAACCTCATCCAGACGTAGAGGCCGGTTTGCGTAAAGGGTTGATCGAGAAAGATGATTTAGCAGAACTTTGTGATTTGGTTTTGCACAAAAGCGATTCCATTGCGGCAATAGAAGCCGTCGATGAAGTCTGGACCATGACCTCTTTGCTCGGGTTTGAAGCACTCTTGCGCGACAAACCAGTGACCTGTTTGGGCACGCCGTTTTATGCGGGTTGGGGGCTGACAAATGATCTCGGTGCTGTGCCCGCACGACGCAGTTTGCAAATCAGCTTGGAGAGCTTGGTCCATGCGACGCTCATCGACTATCCACGCTACTTTGATCCAATAACGAAGTTAGCCTGCCCTGCTGAGGTCGTGCTCGAGCGGCTCGCGACGGGCACTCTGCCAAAGCCCGGCTCCTTCAATCGTATCACCGCAAAACTGCAAGGCTTGTTTGCAAGCAAAGCGCATCTTTGGCGGCGCTAAAGTCAGCTACGCTCCCAAACATGTTCGATGTCATCACCAAGCTTGCGATGCGATACCAGCTTGAGCCGCGCTGCATGAGCCAACACATCCAAATCCAAAGCCGCAACGCCTGCCTGTCCGTCTCCACCGATTACAACGCCAGCTGTATGGATGACCAACCGATCAACCAAATCAGCGTTCAACAAGCTCGCCGCAAGCGTTCCGCCGCCTTCACAAAATACTCTCGTCAGCCCTTTGGATCCTAAATTATTCAACAAGCTTAGAGGATCAAGGCCAGACTCAGAGCTTTCACAAGCAATCAACTGCGCCCCTTTTGAGCCCCAAGCCTTTTTCCGCTCAAGCGGCGCGTTAGGTCCATGGCAAAGCCAAACAGGAATCTCCTGAGCCGTTTTCGCCAACGTATTTTCGGTAGGGATATTCAAACCCTGAGAAACAACAATTCGAACGGGTTGATGCGAGATACCCAGTCCACGCACCGTCAAAGACGGATCATCCGCTCGCACCGTCCCTGCCCCAACAAGGACGGCATCATAGCGCGCGCGCATCATGTGCACAGCACGGCGCGCGTTTGGCCCGGTGATCCACTGACTATCGCCCGTGCGCGTTGCAATCCGCCCATCAAGCGTCAGCGCGAGCTTGAGAGTTAAAAGTGGGCGACCGAATTGTGTCTTTAGAAAAAAGCCAGCGTTAAGCTGTGCTGCCTCTTGCGCACACAAACCCGTTTCAACTGCAATTCCAGCGTTTCGCAACTGCTCAAAACCGCGCCCAGATACGCGCGCGTCGCTATCTTCCATCGCGCCCACGATCCGCGCAACGCCAGCCTTGATCAGCGCTTCGCTGCAAGGCGGGGTTTGCCCGTGATGCGCGCAGGGTTCCAAAGTAACGTAAGCCGTCGCGCCTTTCGCTGCGTTACCAGCTTGCGCGAGAGCAACGGTTTCAGCATGCGGACGTCCGCTTGGCTGCGTCCAGCCTCGACCAACAATCTGGCCGTTATTTACAAGTATGCAGCCCACCGCGGGGTTGGGCCAAGTCACACCAAGGCCCCGCCGCGCGAGCGACAGGGCCATTTTCATGTAAGCGTGATCGCTTAAGTTCACTCTTCCGGAGCTACGTGAGGACGCAACTCTGAAACGAATTTGTCAAAGTCATCCGCCGCTTGGAAGTTCTTGTAAACACTCGCAAAACGCACATACGCCACCGTGTCGATGCGCGCGAGCGCTTCCATCACGATCTCGCCGATCTGCTTTGATCCGATGTCCGTTTCGCCCATGCTTTCCAGCCTGCGCACGATACCAGAGATCATTTGATCCATCCGCTCCGGCTCGACCGGACGTTTCTGAAGTGCTATCCGAATGGAGCGTTCCAGCTTGTCGCGATCAAAATCTTCACGACGTCCGTTCGATTTAATCACCACCAAATCGCGCAATTGAACGCGTTCATATGTTGTGAAACGCCCGCCACACGCCGGGCAAAACCGCCGACGCCTGATCGATACGTGATCCTCGGCCGGACGCGAGTCCTTTACCTGAGTGTCTATATTTCCGCAAAATGGGCAGCGCATGGCCGTCCCCCTATAACTGTCTCTGCCTCTGGCTGTGGGTTTACCCCACTTATCCACAGGCTTTATAGGTCGCCCGCTAGAGTTTGGGTAGAGTGTATTTGGGGGCGCAGCATCTAGTGTGGCGCGTAAGACTCAGAAAGCTGCGACTGAGCCAGTCGTTAAAACAGCCGTTCACCCAGCTGGTCAATCATCTGCTTGGCTTTGCCAATTGATGCGTCTCGGCACTGCTCAACGTCCGCTATCGTGTCGGCGCGAATAAGGCGATGGGATTTCAACTCACCATCCACCTCTTTTTCGATCACTGCACACAAACGAAAGCCTTGGCTTTCCTTCATCGGTGCAGGCGTGATGCGAAAGCCCTGATACTCAACTGAGGTATCAACAGGGCTTTCGCTTTTCTTGGAACCGAAAAGTCGTGAAAGAAGCGACATGTCAGCCTACCTTAGTTTACTGATCCAGGAAGCTGCGCAGCTTGCGCGAGCGGCTTGGGTGCTTGAGTTTACGCAGAGCTTTCGCTTCGATCTGACGAATACGTTCGCGCGTCACGCTGAACTGCTGCCCCACCTCTTCGAGCGTGTGATCGGTGTTCATGCCGATGCCAAAACGCATCCGCAAAACACGCTCTTCACGTGGCGTGAGCGAGGACAGAACCCGCGTTGTCGTCTCTTTGAGGTTTTCCTGAATGGCACTGTCCAAAGGCAGCACAGCATTCTTGTCTTCGATGAAATCGCCAAGCTGGCTGTCTTCTTCGTCACCAATCGGTGTCTCCAAAGAAATCGGCTCTTTCGCGATCTTCATAACCTTGCGCACTTTTTCCAGTGGCATTTGCAGCTTGGCTGCCAATTCCTCTGGTGTCGGCTCGCGGCCAATCTCGTGCAGCATCTGACGACCTGTACGCACCAGCTTGTTGATCGTTTCGATCATGTGAACCGGGATACGAATTGTACGCGCTTGATCTGCAATCGAGCGCGTAATCGCCTGACGGATCCACCATGTGGCGTAGGTCGAGAATTTATAACCGCGACGGTATTCAAACTTATCAACGGCTTTCATCAAGCCGATGTTACCTTCCTGAATAAGATCAAGGAATTGCAGGCCGCGGTTTGTGTACTTTTTAGCGATCGAGATAACCAAACGCAGGTTCGCTTCGACCATTTCTTTCTTGGCCTGACGCGCTTCTTTTTCGCCTTTCTGAACCTGCTGCACAATGCGGCGGAATTCAGAGATATCTAGACCAACGTACTGACCAACTTGTGCCATGTCGCCACGAAGCTCTTCCACTTTGTCGGTGGAGCGTTCGATGAACATTTGCCAGCCACGACCGGCCTTGCCGCCCATCTCTTCAAGCCAGTTCGGATCAAGCTCGCGACCACGATACGCATCGACAAATTCACGACGGTTAATGCGCGCTTGGTCGGCGAGCTTTACAATTGAGCTGTCGATGCTCATCACACGGCGGTTGATGCCGTACAGCTGGTCGATCAAAGCTTCGATACGGTTGTTGTGCAGGTGCAATTCATTGACCAACAAAACAATTTCAGAGCGTAACTTCTGGTAGCTACCTTCTTCTTTCGCGGAGAAGCTGTCATCTTCGTTCAGCGTCGCCGAGATACGGCTATCCTGCATCGCAGCCAGCTTTTCGTAATCCCCTGCAATAACGTCAAGCGCCTCAAGGACTTGAGGCTTCAGCGCAGCTTCCATCGCGGCAAGCGACATGTTCGCCTGCTCGTCTTCATCATCATCGTCGTCATCAATCGCAATCGGGTTACCGTCCGCATCAAGCTCTGCACCGCCCTCGGTCCTCGGGGCCGTTGCTGAATTTGCAGCAGTTGGAACAACAGGTGTCGTCTCTTCTTCGCCCATCTGATCGCCAAAAGTCGCCTCAAGGTCGATCACATCACGTAGTAGAATATCCTCGGAAAGAAGTTCGTCACGCCAGATTGTAATCGCCTGAAAGGTCAGCGGGCTTTCACAAAGCCCAGCAATCATCGTGTTACGACCCGCTTCAATACGCTTTGCAATCGCGATCTCGCCCTCGCGGGACAGCAACTCAACAGAGCCCATCTCACGCAAATACATGCGGACAGGATCGTCGGTGCGATCTAGCTTTTCTGAGGTGCCAGCAGAAACGGCGACATCTTTGTTGGTGCCAGCAGCAACAAGATCGGTGGCGCCTTTGTCTTCTTCTTCCGCGTCTTCGTCGTCTTCTGTAACCTGAATGCCCATCTCTGAGAGCATCGACATCACATCTTCAATTTGGTCAGAGCTCACTTGATCAGGGGGAAGCACGGCGTTCAACTGATCATACGTGATGTAGCCGCGCTCTCGCGCATCGGCGATCATTTTCTTAACGGCAGTTTGGCTCATGTCGAGCGAGTGTGCCGTTTCCTGATCGTCGGATTTACGGTCGTCATTGTCCTTGGCGGCCATGCAGATGCTCCCTTTTGAGGTGTTAACCTCGAATTGCGGCTACTGAGTCGTTTGGGTCCTCAGGCGAATGGCTGATTCGCGATAAACGAATCATAGTACTCTTAAGTGATTCGAAAACCCGTCTACCCTGATTTCTTTACCTATTCCTCACCAAAATGCCAATTCATGGTACTTTGGGAACATTCAATTTTCCTAAAAGAGCATCAAATGCGCTTTTTTCCTCACGGCTGATTCGCGCGCCATTCGGGGCTGTATCGTATTCTGCCTTATCTTCATGCTCGCTGCGCATCGCAAGGTTACGCGCTTGCGCGGCTTGCCCCAATCGCCAAGTGACGCTTTCATCGGCGAGTCCCACGAGGTCTTCTGCCGCTTCTGCAACTTCAGCGCTTAGGCCCTGTTCAGCTTCCAGCTTGGCCAACTCCTCGGAAATGGTCATCAAAGCCATCTCTGTATCGCCGGGCTTTCGCACGCAGGGTGTGATAGCCACATGGCCCGCGTTGAGCAGTTTTTCAAGGTTTTCCAACCCGCGCGCGTCGATAATCTTTTCGCGCAACACCTCTGCGCCACGATGAGCGTGGCTCAAAATCAGATCAAGCAGTGCGTTATGTTCCTGAGTGCTAAGCTGCAACTCTTCGAGTTGACCCTCAAACTCTGAAACGACTTCAGGCGTGCAGATCAAACTCGCTATGATCACCGCTTCGCGCATTTGGCGTTGAGTATCCTCGCCAGCCCCTGCCAAAAGCGAGGCTTTCGTATCAGCCGTCGCCTTGGTCGGTGCTTTTTGACGCCAATCGCCTTTCTTCCAGTTGGCCTTTTTAGGACCACCAGAAGTGCCAGAGCGGAACAACTGCCAGCGCATATCCTTGATCGCTTGCCCATAATGCGAGCGAATAGACGGATCACGGATCAGCATGATTTTCTCGCGCAAAGCCTTGTCGAGCGAAGCTTTGCGTTCAGGACTGTCGAAATTGCGCCCTTCCGTTTCTCTATCCCAAAGCAGTTGCACCATAGGCATCGCCGCATCCAGCACCTGCTGAACCGCTTGCGGCCCTTTCGCTCGGATCAGATCATCAGGATCTTTCCCATCCGGCATAAGCGCAAAGCGCAGACTTTTGCCTGCTTCAAGCAGCGGCAAAGCAAGATCGATCAAACGTTGCGCCGCACGAAGGCCAGCCTTGTCGCCATCAAGCGCGATAATTGGTTCATCCGAAATGCGCCACAAAAGATGCAGCTGACTGTCAGTTATCGCTGTGCCTAACGGCGCGACGCAGGCACCAAAACCGCCCTCTGCCAAAGCTATAACATCCATATACCCTTCTGCGACGATCAGTGGCGCGCCCTTACCAGCGGCCTCCCGCGCGGGGCCATGATTATAAAGGCTACGGCCCTTATCAAACAAAAGCGTTTCTGGAGAGTTAAGATATTTTGCATTGTCATTGGGATCCATCGCGCGCCCGCCAAAGGCTGTACAGCGCCCACGCGCATCACGAATAGGGAACATAATGCGGTTGCGGAAGGTGTCATAAGGCTTGCCGCCCTTGCTAGAGGGCTTGCCAAGGCCCGCTGCCAGGACTTTCTCTGGCGAGACACCTTTGCTGCTCAGATGATCCCAAAGACCCTGCCACGCGTCAGGTGCAAAACCGATCTCGAACCGATCGAGCGCTGCGCCAGCCAAGCCACGCTCGTCAAGATAGTTTCGCGCATCTGCACCACCGCCAGTACGAAGCTGCAAACGGAAAAACTGCACCGCTTGCTCCATCACCTCGGCCAGTTCAGTGCGCTCATCTGATTTTTGTTGCGCTTGCGGATCGCGCTTAGGGACTTCTAGACCAGCTTCACCCGCAAGAATTTCAATAGCTTCCATGAAGCCGACATTTTCAGTCTCACGCACAAACGAAATCGCATCGCCCTTAGCCTGACATCCAAAGCAGTAGTAAAACCCCTTACGGTCATCGACATGAAAAGACGCTGATTTTTCTTGGTGGAACGGACAAGGTGCCCACATGTCACCCTTGCCCTGATTGGACTTTCGCGAATCCCACATGACTTTGCGCCCAACAACCTGTGATAGGCTGAGACGCGTGCGAAGTTCATCAAGGAAACCGGGGGGTAAACTCATAGGGCTAGTATCCGCCGCGCAAGGATCAGAGTCCAGTTAGCCTTTGTAGCCTTTGCACTGCTCAGAGAACGCCGCTTCCACATCTTCGGAAAGCTGTTCCTTATTAAGGCCGTACACGAACGCGCTGAGATACGGCATCATCTGCAAATGGGTCACTTGGTCGTCCTCATACTGCGCTGCGACCATCAAGCGAGCCTCTTCTTCTGAGCTGCCATCGATGCGCAAATCCGCCATTTGCTGACTCGCATAGGCCAGCTCTTCGCAGAACTTATCTTTTTTTGATTTCGCAGCCGCAGGCAAAGCAATACATGTGCTGATAACGGCCAACGTGACCAAGCGCTTGAAATGACTCATAACAAATCTCCCGTTTTCTTGGGACACTATGTAGGTCACCGTCTTGAGAAAGTCACCCACGCGCATCCAAAAGGTCCATCGCGCGCGAAATTTCGTATACCATTGTGCCTGTCATGGACCGAAACGACAAAAGGCGAAACACGTCTTTGCCCGTTCGCGTTATATGCAGCGGCATATGCCCAAGTTGTGAGCGCAGCGCATGGCCCCGCTTGAACGTCGCTGCGCGCAGATCAACGGGAACAAGCCGCGCAAGTACCGCTTCGCTCTTATCCCCTTTGATTTCCAGAGCGCACCAAGCGTCGCTTTGATCCGTTATCGCAGCTTTGCCTTTCACGGCGTCATCAACATCAAACCCTATCGCAAGGTATTGGCCTTGGCTGAACCACACCAATTCAGCACCCAGTTTCCCAACCGTACGCCCAGCTTTAGGCAAAACCATCCCAAGCAAAGCTTCTACAGCTACAATCTGACCTTCAAACGGCGCAACCGAGGTGAGTTGGCCCAGCGCAAGCTCATTGAGCGACACGCCGCTTCTAGATGTCGGCAAGAGTCCATTGGCAGGTGATGTCGCGAGCAAATTAACCACGTGTCTTACCCCCTTCAGGATCATGAAAAACTGGTCCACAGACTTCGCACAAGGTTTCAATCCCGCGCATGTGATCTACCAGCTTCACTGTTTCCCCATGGCGCGCGCGCCCATTTTTAAGGAACCCAAGTCCCAGAAAACTCTTTTCCGTGGGTGAAAACCCAACAGAGGTCACATAGCCCTGCGAATTGATGCGGGTCACGTCGGCCTCTGCCTCAAACAGATGCGCCCCAGCGGTTAACTGCTTTACAGCGCCTACAGGTTTCAACCCGACAAGTTGTTCACGCTCTGGCCCATTCAAACCCGGACGCGCCGCCATTGTCTGGCCGATGCAGTCCTTTTTCGCAGATACAATGCGCTCCATGCCGATATCAAAGGCCGTTACGCGCCCATGAATTTCCGCGTGGGTGATAAAGCCCTTTTCGATGCGCAACACGTTTAGCGCTTCCATACCATAGAGCCCGCCGCCCAAGCCGTTGGCATGGTCACTCAATACGTCGAATAAAGCAGCACCGTAGCGCGCAGGCACAGCAATTTCGTAAGCGTGCTCACCAGAGAACGAAATTCGGAACAGGCGTCCCTTCACATCCCCTATCGAGACGTCGCCACAGGCCATGAATGGAAAGCTCTTATCATCAATCGTTTGATCTAGTAGCTCATTCAGCAATTCGCGCGACGTTGGTCCAGCAACTGCAAACTGCGCCCATTGCTCCGTCACAGATATCATCGACACATCCAGTTCAGGGCGCAAACACTGGTGCACATATTCAAGATGGCGCATCACTGCGCCCGCGGCAGCCGTCGTCGTTGTCATCAAATAGTGCGTATCGGACAGGCGCGCAGTGGTGCCATCATCCATCACAGTGCCATCTTCACGCAGCATCAAGCCATAACGCACACGCCCCGGCTTTAGCGTGCTGAAGGTGTTGGTGTAAACAAAGTCGAGGAAAGCAGCCGCATCAGGCCCCTGCACATCAATCTTGCCAAGCGTGCTTACATCACAGATGCCAACACTCTCTCGAACCATATTCACTTCGCGATCACAGGACTGACGCCAGCTCGTTTCTCCCTCAATCGGGAAATAGCTCGGACGATACCACATCCCCGCTTCGATCATCGGTGCGCCCAGCGCGACAGTGCTCTTATGTGAGGTGATCAATCGCTCTGGCGCAAAGCCTTTGCCTTCAGCCCCTGCCCCCATCGCGGCAATCGGAACTGGTGTGTACGGTGGACGGAAGGTCGTCGTCCCCGTCTCGGGAATACCGCGCCCTGTCACATCGGCTAAGATCGCCAAAGCGCCGACATTAGAGTTCTTACCTTGATCCGTCGCCATACCCTGCGTCGTGTAGCGTTTCATATGCTCAACCGAGCGAAAATTCTCTTGCGCGGCTTGTTTGACGTCTTTCACAGTCACGTCGTTCTGGAAATCTAGCCATGCCCGCCCAGTTCCACCCACAGCCCAAAGCGGCGTCATGCGCACGGGGGTATCTTCAGCCTCAGGCAGATCTGCGGCAGCCCCACGTTTGCCCAGCGCTTTTAGCGTTTCCATTGCCGCCACTTGCCCTTCAAGCAAAGCGCCATGTGTAGAGAATGTGCCGTTACACGCGCCAGCCGTCAGCATCCCCGGGATCATCCCCTCACGCGGTACAAAACTGGCTATATCCTTGCGCCATTCAGGTCGCCCATTCATATGGCAGGTCAAATGCACAGATGGGTTCCAGCCACCCGACAGCCCTAAACAATCCGCCGCAATCTTTTCCACACCGCTTTGCGTACGAACGCTGATAGACTCAAGCCCTTTGCGCCCTCCACTGCCACAGACCTGCGAGCCTGTGAAAATCGGGAAATCACCTGTCGGCGTTACGTCCCAGCGGCTATCTATCAATGCGGCCACATGCACACCTGCGTTGTGCAGATCATGCGCAGTGCGATGCGCGTCGTCATTATTGCCAAACACCACAACATCGCGCCCAGGGGCGACACCCCAACGGTTGAGATAAGAACGCACAGCGCTCGCGGTCATAATCCCCGGTCGGTCGTTGTTTTGGAACGCCACTGGCCGCTCCAACGCCCCAGCAGTCAAGATCGAACGTTTCGCCACAATCCGCCAGAAACACGCACGCGGCGCTTTACTGCCTACAGGCAGATGCGCATTCACGCGCTCTAACGCGCCGTAGGTTCCTTGATCATAAACACCTGTGACGGTCGTGCGGTTCATGATGCGCACGTTGTCCATGCTCTCGAGTTCGCCAACCACATCAGCAGCCCATTCATGCCCAGCGCGTCCATCAACCTCATGGGTCTCGCTCAGCAAACGCCCACCCGCGCGCGTATCCTCATTTGCAAGGATCACATCAGCACCCGCGCGCCCCGCTTCCAAAGCCGCCATCAAACCCGCAGGCCCAGCGCCGATGATCAAGACATCGCAAAACGCGAACGCCTTTTCATACTCAGCGTCATTGGATTTACCACTGAGCCCGCCAAGACCCGCAGCACGGCGGATCACAGGCTCATATAGCTTTTCCCAAAACGCGCGCGGCCACATGAAGGTCTTGTAATAAAAGCCAGCACTCAAGAACGGCGCAGCCAAATCGTTCACCGCCATTGCATCAAATCCAAGCGACGGCCAAGCATTCTGTGACCGCACAACCAAACCTTCGTAGATCTCTTGGACAGTCGCACGCACGTTCGGCTCTACATCGCTACCGCGATATACACTCACCAAAGCGTTGGGTTCTTCACTCCCCGCTGTCAGCACACCTCTTGGACGGTGATACTTGAACGAACGCCCCATGAGCCGTTGATCATTCGCAAGCAGCGCTGAGGCGACGGTATCCCCTGCAAATACTTGATAGCTGTTGCCGTCAAACGTGAAATTCACGCGCTGTGTGCGATCAATCAGACCTTTGTTTCCAACTCTCATGACATTGCTCGCTTCACATCCGCTGCCAATGCTGTCTCTAGGATTTCATGGCTTACAGTATTACGCGTTACGACAATCCATGCTGCGCATCCGGCCTCGTGCTGCCACAAATCGCGTGTCACACCTGCGGGATTGTCGCGGTTGTGCACATAATCGTCCCATGCTGCCTCTCCCGCGTCAGGATCGGGGCGCGCTAAAGCAACCGCATCACCTACATAATAAAACTCGCGGCGATCCCGCTCTCCACACACCGGACACTTCAGACGCATGTCATCCCCTTTAGAGCACCACTGCTCTTCATCTTGCCAATTAAACTCACACCAAAGGCTCTCATAGCCTCAAGCCCTTAATGAAGGTTATGTTGAGAGCCGGTGCCCTCTTCATCCATCAAACCAACACCTGTGCGAAAACGATCCAGTCGAAAGCCTGTCGCCTCGGAGTGATGTTGATCCGTCGCAATCAGATGCGAGAACACGGACCCAGATCCGGGCACGGCCTTGAACCCGCCATAGCACCAACCCGCATTCACATAGAGCCCGTCGATATGGCTTTTGTCGATAATCGGGCTTCCGTCGGGTGTCATATCCATAATCCCCCCCCACGAACGAAGCACCTTGGCTTCGCCAATCATTGGCATCAGGGTCATGCCAGCTTCCATCACATGCTCTTTCATCGGCAGGTTCCCCCGCGATGCATAAGACGCATAAAAATCAAGATCGCCGCCAAAGACCAAACCGCCTTTGTCCGATTGGCTGATATAAAAGTGCCCCATGCCGAAACTGATCACGTGATCGATAACGGGCTTTAGCCCTTCTGTTACAAAAGCTTGCAACACATGGCTCTCAATCGGCAAACGCATCCCGGCCATTGCGGCCACCTGACCTGAACGCCCTGCGACAGTCATACCAATCTTTTTGGTCTTGATCGCACCGCGCGTGGTTTGCACACCTGTGACTGCACCATTTTCGATATCAATGCCGGTCACTTCACAGTTCTGGATAATATCAACGCCGCGCATATCCGCACCGCGCGCAAACCCCCAAGCGACGGCATCATGACGCGCAGTTCCTCCGCGCGGATGCAAAAGGCCGCCATAAATCGGAAAGCGTACATTGTCGAAATCAAGATACGGCAGATGCTTGCGCACGCCTTCACGGTCCAAAAGGACTGCATCGTCGCCCTGATTCACCATCGCATTGCCGCGCCGCACGAACGCATCACGCTGCCCGTCCGAGTGGAACAGGTTAATCAACCCACGCTGAGAGTGCATAACATTGTAATTAAGGTCTTCTTCCAAGCCTTCCCAAAGCTTCAGCGAATGGCTGTAAAACTCTGAGTTCCCATTCAGGAAGTAGTTTGCGCGCACGATGGTCGTGTTACGCCCTACGTTACCCCCGCCAATGTAGCCCTTTTCGAGAACTGCAATATTGGTGAGCCCATGGTTCTTCGCCAAATAATAAGCGGTCGAAAGACCATGCCCACCGCCGCCAATGATGATGGCGTCGTATTCGGCCTTTGGTTCAGGATCACGCCAATGCGCGCCCCAGCCCTTATTGCCTGTTAGACCCTCTTTGAGAATGCGAAGTGCTGAAAACCGCATGCCTCTCTCCCTGACGTTACAGGGTTTGAATTAAGCGGGATTCGAGAAGACACGCAACGCCTCAGCGACATTGCGTGTCCTTTTTAGATCATCCGAGCGTTGAACGATAAGAAAGCTCTGAACTTTTTACCTTCAAAGCCCTTTCGCACGGTAGCTTGCAGCGACTTTACTGATCGAGACAAGATATGCCGCAGTGCGCAAATCTTCTACGTCATCGCGCCCATGCCAGACTTCTGCCATCGCTTGGTAAGAAATACGCATCGTATCATCGAGACCAGAGCGCACGAGTTCCAACTCATCCGCACCGCGCAAGTATTTCTCTTTAAAGTTAGGTGACAGCTGCCATCCAAGATTCTTGTCCGCGCTCAACCGCTCGAGTTCATCTACAACCAGCTGATGACGCCCTTCTTCCTGACGACGCTGCATTCTGCCGAAACGAATGTGGCTCAGGTTTTTCACCCACTCAAAGTAACTGACAGTCACACCCCCAGCATTCGCATACATGTCCGGGATAATCACAGCTCCCTTCTCGCGTAAAATATCATCGGCACCCGCAGTCACCGGACCATTCGCAGCCTCAATAATCAGCGGAGCTTTAATGCGCCCGGCATTTCCAAGGTTGATAACACCCTCTAGCGCCGCAGGAATTAGGATGTCGCACTCTTCCTCCATCACCGCAGCACCGTTTTCAACGTAGCGCGCGTCTGGATAGCCGCTCACGCCCCCATGCTCGGTGATCCAAGCGCGCACGGCTTCTACATCAAGACCTGCATCACTATACAGACCCCCATCATGCTCGATGATGCCGGTAATCTTACTGCCGTCTTCTTCGCTCAGAAATTTAACCGCGTGATAGCCAACATTCCCAAGTCCCTGCACAATCACGCGCTTACCATCAAGCTTGCCTGACAGTCCTGCTTTGGCCAATCCTTGTGGATCGCGGAAAAACTCGCGCAGCGCGTATTGTACGCCGCGACCTGTGGCTTCAACACGTCCCGCAATGCCGCCTGCATTTAAAGGCTTACCTGTAACACAGGCTTTTGCGTTAATGTCGGTCGTGTTCATGCGGGCATATTGATCCGCGATCCACGCCATCTCACGCTCGCCCGTGCCCATATCTGGCGCTGGCACGTTTTGTGCAGGATCAATCAGGTCGCGCTTGATCAACTCATAAGCAAAGCGACGGGTGATCAGTTCAAGCTCGTGCTCGTCATACTGGCGCGGATCAATCCGCAAGCCGCCCTTGGAGCCCCCAAAAGGTGCCTCAACCAAAGCACATTTATAGGTCATCAACGCAGCGAGCGCTTCTACCTCGTCCTGGTTCACGCCCATGGCAAAGCGAATACCGCCTTTCACAGGTTCCATATGTTCGGAGTGCACAGAGCGGTACCCTGTAAATGTCTCAATCTTGCCACGCAACCGAACCCCAAAGCGGACAGTGTAGGTCGCATTGCAAACACGAATTTTCTCTTCAAGCCCAGGCGGCAGGTCTAACAAGGCCACAGCCCTATTAAACATCATATCCACGCTTTCGCGGAAACTTGGTTCATTCGCGTTCGTCATACCTATCTCCTGTAATTAGACGTCAAGCCTTGATTAGGTTTGATAATACAATCCTACAGTGAATCCGTTAACATAAGCGACTTAATTGAGACCTATCTTACGAGAAGAACCCGATTCTTTCGCTAATTTGGGACTGATGCTCCGCACGTCGCCTCACTTACGTGTGAAATGTGAAACAATCACAGGGTGTCCCCCCAACACTGTTTCGAAAGTCGAAATTCAAGGCACGTAATCTCCCGTTTACTGCCCCAATTTCGCCACAAGCTGAGAGCAAAACCAGCGTCGGATGAATACGCCCCCACCCATGTTTTGTTTACGGGGGAGAGACATGAAAGGACCGACAAAGATGCGGGACACAACTCACCATTCCGGCCTTGAGCCGATGAAAGGGAACGCAAATCAGCGCTCGCCTTTTACTTCGTTTAAAGACGATGAGAATGGCAGCCTTGTCATTTTTGCAGTCATTATGATCTTAATGATCTTGACGATGGGCGGTATCGGAGTCGACCTGATGCGCTCTGAGCGAGATCGCGCCACACTTCAGCACACGCTGGACCGTGCCATTCTGGCCGCTGCGGATTTGGATCAAGATCGCGCACCCGCAACAGTGGTGAACGATTACTTTGAAGCTGCGGGCCTTGAAAGCTTTCTGTCCAACGTAACCGTGCAGCAAGGTCTCAACTACAAAACAGTTGGTGCCCAAGCACAATCGATCACGACCACTGCCTTCATGAAGCTTGCAGGCGTTGATTCATTGAACGCTACCGCAAGCGGTGTCGCTGAAGAGCGGATCGCAAATGTAGAGATCTCAATGGTTCTCGATATCTCCGGCTCTATGGGAGATGGCAACAAAATGGGGCAACTGCGTACCGCTGCGACATCTTTCGTAAATACAGTACTGAGCCCTTCGAACGAAGACCTCGTGTCTGTTTCGCTGGTCCCTTACTCTCAACACGTGAACGCAGGTCCAAAGATTTACAACGAATTGAACGTAAATCACCGTCACAACTACTCGCACTGCATTGAAATGGCTGACTCGGCTTACAGCGAAACCGAGCTTGATCTGAGTGTCCAATACGACCAAATGCAGCACTTTCAGTGGAACTATCCTGGTTGGAATCAGCTGACAGATACCATCTGCCCACGCTACTCTTATGAGCGCATTACACCGTTCAGCCAAGATGCGAGCGCTTTAAATGCTCAAATCGCCCAAATGCAACCACGTGCTGGTACGCGAATATTCATGGGTATGAAATGGGCTGCTGCGATGCTTGATCCTGCCTTCAACCCGGTTGTGAACGCTTTGGCGAACAGCAACGATATTGATAGCGCCTTTAGCAACCGCCCTGCTGCGTTCGAAGACGTAGAAACACTTAAGACCGTTGTTTTGATGACCGATGGTAAGAACAGTTCTGCACAGCGTATCAAAAGCTGGGCGTACGACTCCAGCTCTGACTACTACCATTGGAGCCGCTACAACCTTTGGTATTACCTCTACCGTAACGTAAACTCCTACCATCGTGGTAACTACTATTGGTGGAAGTACGACGCTGCACAAGGCGATGCCCTACTCGACAATATTTGCGACGCTTCTAAAGAAGCAGGTATCGTGATCTGGTCCATCGGTTTTGAGGTCGACGATCATGGCGCGAACGTCATGGAAAACTGCGCCTCTTCGCCAAGCCACTTCTTCCGAGTGGAAGGTATCGAGATTTCCGAAGCATTTGACGCAATCGCGCGCCAGATTAACCAGCTGAGGCTCACACAATGATTAAGCTTCTTAACACACTCCGTCGTTTCCGCCGCGCTGAGCGCGGGAACGTAACGGTCGAATTTGCACTGGTCTTCCCTGTGTTCATTATGATCCTGACCTCAAGCATCGAGATGGGCGTGATCACAATCCGACAGACCCTTCTGGAGCGTGGCCTTGATATCGCAATGCGCGAAGTCCGCGTCGGCACAGGTGCAAACTACTCACACGACCAAGTGCGTGCGATGATTTGCGACGGTGCAGCTATCTTTGACGACTGCGAAGAGAACCTGCGTTTGGAAATGATCCCGAACAACCCGCGCAACTACACACAACTGCCAAGCACCGTGGACTGTGTCCAGCATGGCGCTGGGGGTAGCGAAGCTCTGAACCCAGTGCGTAGCTTCACTGCAGGCCAGTCCAACGAATTGGTTATTGTGCGTGCCTGCATGCTCTATGATCCGATCTTCCCGACGTCGCAGCTCGCCCTTGAGCGGACCACGGATCAAAACGGCAAAAGCGCCCTTGTCGCTGTGTCGGCCTTCACCCAGGAACCGAGGTAATCGCTATGAAAAATTCAGTCCTGACAAAACACTTGATCCTCGACAAGCTGCGTTGCTTCGTCTCTGAGACCAAGGCGACGGCTTCTGTCGAAGCGGCGATCATCTTTCCAGCGGTCTTTTGGGCCTATGCGGCGATGTTCACTTACTTTGAAGCCTTCCGTGCACAAGCGGTTGCTGAAAAGTCGGCCTATGCCATCAGCGACATGATCAGCCGTGAAACACAGCCGATCACGCCGACCTATATGACCAATGCACGCAACATCTACAAAGACCTCTCAGGTCTAAGCCCTGGTGAGACGGCTCTACGCGTCACGCTTCTGCGCTGGGATGGCTCTAACAACGTGTTCAAAGTCGATTGGTCCAAGCGTCGCGGTGACATTCCTCGCCTGCGCACCCGTGACGTGACAGAGTATAACACTATGCTTCCGACACTGATCAACAATGAACGGATCATTTTGGTGGAAACAGCATCTGACTATGACCCGGCCTTCAGCGTTGGCCTAGAGCCTCGGGTGATTGAGACCTTCGTCTTCACGCGGCCACGCTACGCGCCCCAAATCGTTTGGGACCAAGACGGCTGATCTGTCTAAAACTTGATTAAAAACGCCGCGTTGAAGAACATTCAGCGCGGCGTTTTGCATTTCACGATTAATCTTAGTTCTTTAGATCGCGCTCTGCGATCAACACAGCGATCGCCTCTGCCATACCTTTGCTCTGCGGTGCGCCAGTAACACCGCCAACACCGATACGGCGCGAAAAGCACCAATACATGCCCAGCGACCATCTGCGCGGGCCACTTTCTTTGGTAGAAACCAAAAAGCCGTTGGACGGCTTAAACGCAAAGGCCCCACGCTCCACTTTGGTGATATCCGCAAGCTTTGCCAGCACGACCCCATCCTTCACGCGCAGCTCTGTTTTGGTCAACTCGATCACTTGCGCTGTTGCCGCCAACAAACGGCTCGCGGCAAACAGAACAAACAGCCCGCAGAGTATTAAAATTACTTGCGGAGCGCTGAATGGTACCGACAAGGCGAGATAAATCAGCAAGCCACCCAAAAAGCTCAGCATAACAGTGCCCGTCCAACGACGCGGTGGCGACGCTGCAAGTGTGGCAATTACCGGATCAGACATGGGAACACCTTATGCAAAGATTGCTTTGGCGCTCCTCTATCCGCTCTGCATGAAAAATGCGAGTGCTCTTGCTCGCGCAAGTGCGCTAACGACGCACGATCACTTCTGCGCCTTTTTCTTCTGGCTCATCATCCGTCATCTCTGCCGGAAAGCCCGGTGCTGTGACGTCAAGACCCGTCACTTGTTCCAAACGCTTGATAATGTTGGGGGAAAGCTCGCGCGGGCCAAACCGCTCGATCCCATCGTTGAAGATATCAATCAACAAAGGGTTCAGCTGAAGCGGCACATTTGCGCGATCCGCAACCGCTTGAAAAAGCCCTATGTCTTTAGCCACAAGATCCATCGTAAAGGAAATATCGCGACTTCCGTTCAAAATGACTTGGCTTTCGGTTTCGTGCACAAACGAATTGCCCGATGAAATCCGGATCGCCTCAAAAGCTGTGCCAAGATCCATGTTGGCCCCTTTCGCCACGGTCAAGGCTTCTGCGACAGAGACAAGATTGGCGGTGGCAAGATAGTTGGTGATGACCTTCAAAATGCTGGCAGAGCCAAGGTCGCCCGTATGCAAAACCCGTCGCCCCATTATTGTCAAAAGCGGTAGAATGCGATCGAATGTTTCGCGCTCGCAGCCTGCAAAAATCGCGATATTACCTGTATCTGCACGGTGACAACCACCTGATACAGGACAATCCACCGCCGCACCGCCTGCCGCAATCACTTGCGCACCGAGCCGTTTGACTTCGGCCTCGTCGGTTGTGGACATCTCCATCCAAATCTTGCCTGCGCGCACTTCGGGCAACATCTCTTGCATAACTGCGTCGGATGCGGCCGGACTTGG
Organism: Planktotalea frisia; assembly: GCF_001890925.1. Lineage (GTDB taxonomy): Bacteria > Pseudomonadota > Alphaproteobacteria > Rhodobacterales > Rhodobacteraceae > Planktotalea > Planktotalea frisia. Next base: position 10,481 of record NZ_MLCB01000155.1, on the reverse strand, counting down.
GAGACACGTGATTACGGCGTCGCAGCTCCGCATAAGCTCAGCAGGGCTAACGCCCTTTTTCGCACCCTTATCGACAAAGGCCGCAACTAAATCAGTATCCAAGTCGTGCACTGAAAGATCCACGCCATTTCTAAGGAGGCTTCCCGAAAGCTTCCCGCCCACATTGCCAAGTCCGATAAATCCGATTTTCATGTATTTCTCCGTATGCTTTGCACCATAAGTGAAAGCGCCGTTGCGACACGTCGCGCCTATTCGCGACGGTTCTTCTCATGTCATCACACCCAACAGTAAGTTTATTTTGAAAGATGAAGATATAGCACAGCGCATCCTCTTCATCTTTCTAGATAAACTTAAACCCAACACTTGCAGCACACGCAGCGCTGGCTAAGCTCGCCACATGAGCAACTTACACAATCACCCGTCACAACCATCAGACGCGGACGCCGGCATCGAAGTCACACAAGACTTTGAGCGTTTCACCCAAAGAAACGATATCTTCACCCGCGCGTTTTGGGATGACACCATCCGAAGCGCTAAGACCGACGGCTTCTTCGCATCATATCGAATGGAAGCGGCCCCAAGACGCGGAGATGGCTTCACGCAGCGTGATTTCGCGCTCAGAAATGCATCGTGGCTCATCTCTGACGTACTCTCAGAACGTGGCGCAAAAGAAGGTAAGCGCGAGGGATTTCAAGCCCCCATTTCCTATGACACACCTATTGCTGCTGATAAGATGCAGGTAGAAGATCCGAGCCTTATGAGCGCAGAAATCAAACGCATCGCACAATTTTTTGGTGCTGATCTTTGCGCTGTCACTGAGCTGGATGAGCGTTGGCACTACGTCACCCGCGTTGACACCCGCGACATGAGCGAAGCCGCAAACGAGCTTCCTGCCGGGATCACCCATGTCATCGTGCTTGGACATCAGATGGATGAAGGGCTGGTCGCGAGCTACCCATCCGCCCTCGCAGGGGCTGCGACGGGGCGTGAATACAGTCATGAGGCGTCCATCGTGATGCAAGTCGCCGCCTATATCCGCAATCTCGGCTACGAGGCAGTCGCATCGATGAACGACACAGGGCTGGTTATCCCCTACGCGCTGAAAGCAGGTCTTGGCGAATACGCGCGCAATCAAATGGTGATCACGCCAGAGTTCGGTCCGCGGCTAAGATTTTCAAAAATCTTTACCTCATTGCCGCTTCAATCAGATCCACCCAAAAAGCTTGGCGTTGCGGAGTTTTGCAACATTTGCACCAAATGCGCTGACGCCTGCCCTGTAAAAGCCCTGCCGTTTGGCCAACCGGATGTGTCGACACAGACATCTTCCATCAAAGGGGTGCGCAAATGGACGGCTGACGCAGAAAAATGCTTTGGGTTCTGGGCGAAAATGTCATCCGATTGCGCGATTTGCATGCGCGTTTGCCCGTTTAACCGTGACTTTTCCAAAGTGCAGCACAAGCTCTGGCTCAAACTTGCGCTGTCCTCATGGCGCAAACTCGCACTTGCTCTCGATCGTGGCCGAGGGGCGCGCGCGAAACCCTCAGCTTGGTGGGCGAAAGCAAAGTAAACCTAGCGCTCATCCTGTGAGTGATCGCGAATTCGGCGCACCATCCACCACACGAGTAAAACAACAGGAAGCGTAACTGCGGCCGTCAGTATTCCTTTGCTCGTACCAGTCAAACCCGTCAGAGGGTAAAGCAAATAACTCACCAAAGACACTGCGTAATAACTTATCGCGACCACAGAAAGCCCCTCAACGGTTTGTTGCAAACGCAACTGCAAATCCGCGCGTTTGTTCATGCTTTCCAGCAACTTCTGGTTCTGCGCGGAGCGATCAACATCCACGCGTGTCCGCAACAATCCAGAGGCCCGCATTGCACGTTCTGACATCGTTTCTAGACGCGTTTTCGTAGACTTCACCGTGCGCATCGCAGGATCAAATCGACGCATCATAAACTCCGCGAGCGTTTGACGTCCTTCCCAAGGCATCTCTCTCAGGATTTGGATGCGCTGGTTCACAATGGCCTCATACGCGCCTGTGGCACCAAAACGAAATGCAGTCTTTGCTTGCAAACCCTCCAACTCAGTCGAAATGCGCAGCAGCTCATCAAGCTGACCTGCCGCATCGTCGCCATTGATTTGCATTTGCTCCATCAACTGCGTGAGCTCAAAATCAAGCGGCCCCATACGGGTCGACAATTCCCGCGATTTTGCCAAGCCCAACATAGACATTGCTTTATAGGTTTCGATTTCAAACAAGCGCTGAACAATGCGTCCTGTACGGCCCTGCCCGACACCATCCGCGATGAATACAGCGAAACGTGAATGACCCGCAGGATCAATGTGAAAATCCCCAGCAATGATTGCGGACCCATCTAGAACAGAGCTGGCCGCGAGACTTTCGCGCACAAACCACTCAGACAGTTTTTCACGCATCACCCCCGTATCGCGCTGCGGCTCTATGCGCAAAAAGCAAGATGTGATGCGCAAACCGGGGGCTTCAGACAGCCAGTCTTCGGGGAAAAACTCAAAATCAGCCGAGTCAAAAGCGCGCTCGCCCATACCTTCAACAAGCAAAGTGAAGGTGACAAATTCAGTGTGCCGCTCCCACTTGAGACGGTGCTTGCCCAACTGACCAAAATAATGCGTCGCGCCCGGCTGGGGGTGTTGCGCACCATAACGATCAAGCAGCTTGATCAGGTGGTCCAGATCCGCTTGCGCAGCATTTATACCCGGCTCATGTCGGTGCTTCAGCGCAAGAAAAATTGCGCGTGACCCAGCTGAGAGTGTGGGAAAGGGGCGCGCGTGTAGCTCGTTAGAGAGTTGAAAGCGTAAAGGGTGATCTTGGACGGGGGGCACAGCATTTACCTGAGTACTAAGGACGTTGGGATTTAACCTAGACCTCAGACTTTACTTTGCAAAGGGAAAAATCGTTAAATAATAATGCGTTAAGAGAATGCAACGGTATACATTGCATTCCCCTCGAAGGATTAAGAACTACAACCGCTGTTCGAAAGCGTGGCTTTCGCATCTGATCCAAACATTGCTTGTTTGCTTTCACCACCAACCAAAAGCATGACGGACGCACCTGCGATTTCTGCGCCATTCACTGTAATCTCGCGCGCGCCACCTGTATCATCAACATCCAAAGTGAACGCGACAGTTTGCCCTTTTGGCAACGCGCTCAAACCGATGCTCAACGCTTTGTCGCCATCCATAACCTTTGGCGCTTGCTCGACTAGAGCTCCACCAGAGGTCAGCTCAAACGGCTGGAAAACCTCAACGCCCGCCCCTGCTGCGGTTGTGTCAAAAATCAAACCGCCCGCGGAGCCATCAAGATTGATCGTCACCGTCAAAGGTCCTTTCAGGCACTCGGATGTGGAAGTAATTTCAAAGCGGTCTTTTGGCGCGCCTTCGATAAAGCGCGCTGAAATATCGGCCTGTGCGAGCGTTGCACTGAACGCAACCAGGGTTGTGAGTGTCAAAGTTCGTTTGAAAAGCATTGTGTGTGATCCTTGGTCCGTCTCGTGATAAATAGATCGTAACAGCCAAAAAGAAAGCCCCGCCAAATGGCAGGACTTTCTCTTAAACTTAAAGGTGGCTTTTGATCAGTCGATCATTGGCAAAAGCTTGTTCAAGCTTTCTTTCGCATCGCCGTAGTACATGCGCGTGTTCTCTTTGTAGAACAACGGGTTTTCGATGCCGGAATATCCCGTACCTTGACCACGCTTGGACACGAACACTTGCTTGGCTTTCCAGCACTCCAGAACAGGCATACCTGCAATGGGTGAGTTCGGATCGTCCTGCGCCGCTGGGTTTACGATGTCATTAGACCCGATCACGATGGCGACGTCCGTATCAGGGAAGTCCTCGTTGATCTCATCCATTTCCATCACGATGTCATAGGGCACTTTCGCCTCAGCCAGCAGAACATTCATGTGACCCGGAAGACGACCCGCAACAGGATGGATCGCGAAGCGCACGTTCTTACCCTGTGCACGCAGCTTGCGCACCAGTTCCGCCACAGCCGCTTGCGCTTGCGCAACTGCCATGCCGTAGCCTGGTATGATGATAACGCTATCCGCCTCGTTCAAAGCTGTTGCAACACCGTCTGTGTCGATCGCGACTTGCTCGCCTTCAACTGCCATCTGCTCGCCCGCAGGGCCGCCAAAGCCACCTAAGATAACGCTGACGAACGAACGGTTCATGGCCTTGCACATGATGTAGGACAAGATCGCACCGGAAGAGCCAACAAGTGCGCCAACAACGATCAACAGGTCATTCCCGAGAGAGAAACCAATCGCAGCCGCCGCCCAGCCAGAGTAGCTGTTGAGCATCGACACAACGACCGGCATATCCGCGCCGCCGATGCCCATGATCAGGTGATAGCCAATGAACAAAGCCGCCAAAGTCATCAAGAACAGCGGGAAGAACCCGCCTGTATTCATGTACCAGACCAAGCAGATCAGCGATAGGATCGCAGCACCAGCGTTGAGCATGTGACCACCCGGAAGCTTCGTCGCCGCACTGTCCACTTTGCCCGCCAGTTTGCCGTAAGCAATGACAGATCCCGTGAACGTGATCGCTCCGATGAAGATACCGAGGAACAGCTCAACCCGCAGGATGCCGATCTCGACGCCGTCTTTCTTGGCCAGAAGTGCTGCGAAGCCCCCAAGCGCTTTCTTGGCTGAATCGTCCATAGCAAGGACACGACCCAGTTCAATATGCGCAATCAGACCAACGAATACCGCCGCGAGACCCACAAGGGAGTGCATCGCAGCGACCAGTTCTGGCATCTGCGTCATCTGCACTTTGGTCGCCAGTTGATAGCCAATCGCGCCACCACCGATGATCATCACCAGTGAGACAAACCAGTAGCCTGCCCCCGGTCCGACAAGTGTCGCCGCAACCGCCAGCGCCATGCCAACAATGCCATACCAAACCGCGCGCTTTGCGCTTTCTTGTCCTGACAAACCGCCCAAAGACAGAATGAAAAGGACTGCTGAAACGACGTATGCCGCTGTTGTAAAACCAAATTCCATTAATCCAGCCCCCTTACGATTTCTGGAACATGGCGAGCATGCGCCGTGTCACAAGAAAGCCGCCGAAAATGTTGATACCTGTCATAAAGACCGACACAGCTGCGAGCAGTATCACCAAGAACGAGCCGGATGCGATTTGCATCAATGCGCCGAGAATGATGATCGAGGAGATCGCGTTCGTCACCGCCATCAGCGGCGTGTGCAAGCTGTGTGCCACGCCCCAGATGACTTGGAAGCCAACGAAGACCGACAGTACGAAGACGATAAAGTGCTGCATGAAGCTCGCTGGAGCAACAAGCCCAACGCCCAAGAGCAAAGCGGCACCAACGACAAGCAAGGTAACTTGCTGCTTTGTTTGCGCTTTGAACGCAGCGGTTTCTGCCGCGCGCTTTTCCTCTGGTGTCAGCTCTGGAACGACTTCCTTGGGCTTTGCCGCGATCGCCTGAACCTTTGGCGGCGGCGGTGGGAAGGTGATCTCTTTGTTAAACGCAACGGTCGCGCCGCGAATAACGTCGTCTTCCATGTTATGATTGATCTGGCCGTCCTTTTCAGGGGTCAAATCAGTCATCATGTGACGAATATTCGTCGCATAAAGCGTGGAGGCTTGCGCGGCCATACGTGATGGAAAATCGGTGTAGCCGATGATGGTCACGCCGTTATCTGTAACGATCTTCTCGTCCATAACGGTCATCTTGCAGTTGCCGCCCTTTTCAGCGGCGAGGTCCACAATGACTGAGCCCGGCTTCATGCTCTCGACCATATCTTTGGTCCAAAGTTCCGGCGCTTCGCGATTCGGGATCAGAGCTGTCGTGATGACAATGTCCATGTCCGGCGCAATTTCGCGGAACTTCGCAAGCTGTGCTGCGGCAAACTCTGGGCTGGACACGGCGGCATAACCACCCGTCGCGGCACCATCTGCCTGCTCTTCCTCAAAGTCGAGGAAGACGAACTCCGCGCCCATGCTCTCGACCTGCTCGGCCACTTCTGGGCGCACATCGAAAGCGTATGTGATCGCACCAAGACTGGTAGACGTACCAATCGCGGCCAATCCGGCAACGCCAGCTCCCACGACCAAAACCTTCGCTGGCGGAACTTTACCCGCCGCAGTGATCTGACCTGTGAAGAAGCGTGGAAAATTGTTTCCGGCTTCAATAACAGCGCGGTAGCCAGCGATGTTCGCCATCGAGGAAAGCGCATCCATCTTCTGAGCGCGGCTGATACGTGGCACCATTTCCATGGCAATCACGTTCGTGCCTGTCTTCTTCGCCGCGTCCATACCTTTGTCGTTGGCCGCTGGAGAGAAGAAGGAAATCAAGGTCTGACCTTCACGCATGCGCTTGAGCTCAACCGCTTCGGGCTGGCGCACTTTCGCTACGATGTCCGCCTCTTTCCAAAGCGCGGCGGCGGTCTTTACGACCTCAACACCTGCTTCTTTATAAAGCGCGTCTGAGAAACCAGCGTTCGCGCCAGCGCCCGCTTCGATCATGCAATCGTATCCGAGTTTCTGGAGTTGCTTCGCGCTTTCAGGCGTCATGCCTACGCGGTTTTCTCCCCCGAACACTTCCTTTGGTGTTCCGATTTTCAAAGATCTGCCCCCTTGTAATAATAAAAGCCAAATCACTGGCCGAGCGGCACAATGTTGCTTGATTGGTTAAAGTGCACTGAGCAGAGGCGCAAGCGCGTGTCGCATTATAGTGCCTCTATGTCGCGAATTGATGCCTGATCTCTAGACCCACCGCCTAACCCTCTGACAATACTTAGCAAATTCCATTCTGAATGCGACGCGAAGGCGGTTTTCTTCGGGAATGATGAAGCGTCGCTCCAGTATACTAAAGAATACAGGAATGAGCGGGAGCGCTAACACTGCATCCCAACGCAGAATCAGGCCTGAAAGAAGCAAAACGTCGCCAAGATAGATCGGATTGCGCGAGCGCTTGAAAATTCCTGTACTCACAAGCTTTTGCGCTTCCAGATGCGGAATAACCGTTGTGCGCTGTTTTCGCATTTCAGAGACCGCAAGAAGCATCAAAATAAGTCCTGCGCCAATCAGCAAACCACTGAGCAAATCGGTGAATGCGCCATCGATGCTCAAACCGTAGTCAAAGTGCCGGCTTTGAAACCACGCCAAACTGCACATGCCAAGCAGCCAGACAGGTGGAATGTCGATCATTTTGGAGAGGGTTAGGTTTCGCATGTGTATCGACCTTTAAACTAGCATTGAACGATAAGAGATTGAGCGCACAAAGCCAAGCTGACCAAGAAACTGCGTGCTGAATTAAGTTTAGGTCAATTGAGCGCTGCGCGCCCTTTATGAGCATGCCCAAAGGCATGCGGTTTGCCTGCGGCGCGGATATTTATGAAAAGGGGAAGATGCTGCCGTAGCGTCGCTTGCCACCGTGGTTTGTAATTATAGAGGAAAGGGTTATTTCTATAGTAAGCTACCGGAGATCGAGCAATGGCAACAACGATAAATGTAAATGGCGAGACGCGTAGCGTCGATTTGCCCGATGATGTGCCCCTCTTGTGGGTGCTGCGAGATGAATTGAACCTAACAGGGACAAAATTCGGTTGCGGCGTCGCAGCCTGTGGCGCTTGCACTGTGCATATAGACGGTGTCGCGGTGCGATCCTGTCAGACAGCACTATCAGATGTCGACGGAGATGTGACAACGATCGAGGGATTGGGAACGCCTGAAAGTTTGCATGCATTACAAGCAGCCTGGTTCGAGCATCAGGTCGCACAATGCGGGTACTGCCAATCAGGCCAAATCATGCAAGCCGCGAGCTTGTTGGCCGAAAACCCCAGCCCAACGGACGCGGATATTGATGACGCGATGCAAGGAAATCTATGCCGTTGCGGGACCTACCCTCGCATTCGCGCAGCCATTCATACGGCTGCCAAAGCCACGCGGGGAGCATAGATCATGGCCTCTTTGAAAAAGATCGCGCGCCGCACGTTTTTGATCGGCTCTGCCGCGATTGTCGGTGGTGTTGCTTTTGGTGCTTACAAATACACACGCCCTTTGGAAAACCCCCTTGAAGCTGGCCCGAATGAGGCCGCGCTAAATCCGTTTATCTTTATCGATGCGGAGGGTGTGACGATCATCACTCCGCGCGCCGAGATGGGACAAGGCGTGCACACAACACTCGCAGCGCTCGCCGCGGAAGAGTTGGACGTTGCTTGGGAAGATGTGCGCGTTTTGCACGGGCCGCCCGCGAAAGCGTATTATAACAGTGCTTTGATGAGCGCGGTTCTGCCTGTCCCCGAGTATTCCAAGAGTGCTTTGATGCAGACCATGTCCGAAGCGCTAGGCGAAGTGAACAAGCTGTTTGGCATGCAAATGACCGGCGGCTCTACATCGATGATGGATGGTTATGAACGTTTGCGTCATGCAGGTGCCAGCGCACGCGAAACGTTGAAACTGGCGGCGGCGGATGCGTTCGGGATTGCGGCGAGCAATCTCAAAACAATGAACGGACGTGTGTTTACGCCTAATGGAAATTCGATCTCTTATTCTGATCTGGCGTCCGCTGCTGCAAAGATTGATCCGCCACAAGTGGAGCTGCGCCCGAAATCAGAGTGGAAATACGTCGGCAAGACCATGCCGCGTGTGGATATGCTTGGGAAATCGACAGGCACTGCTGAGTTTGGTGTCGATGTGCGTCTTGAAGGGATGAAATACGCCACTGTGCGGATGAACCCGCGTTTGGGTGCGTCAATCAAGGCGATGGACGCGCGTGCCGCCGAAGGCATGGCAGGCGTTGAGAAGATCATCCCACTTGAGGGAGGCTTTGCAGTTGTTGCTTCTAACACTTGGCTTGCGTTCCAAGCTGCCGACGCGGTGGAGGCCGATTGGGGTGACGCGCCCTACCCTGCAGAGCAAAGCGAAATCATGCAAGCTATTGAAGAAAGTTTCGCGGGCAAGCCCAACTCCACGATGCGTGATGATGGCGATGTAGAAGCGGCGATCGAGGGCGCGGATTTGATCGAGGCGGAGTATCGCATGCCCTTCCTTGCGCACTCCACAATGGAGCCGATGAACGCGACTGCGCGTTTCAGCGACGGTGCTCTGGAAGTCTGGTGCGGCAACCAAGCGCCTACTTTGATGCGCGATCACTGCGCAGCAGCGGTTGGCATAGAGCCTGAGCAAGTCACTTTGCACACGACCCTCATGGGCGGTGGTTTTGGACGCCGTAGCGAAACTGATTTCGGCGTCATCGCTGCAAAAGTGGCGCAAGCGATGCCGGACGTGCCTGTGCAAGTAACATGGACACGCGAAGAAGATATGCGCCACGACATGTTCCGCCCGGCTGCCATTGGGCGCTACAGCGGCGCTGTGAAGGATGGCAAAGCGGTGATGCTCGATGGGCGTGTCGCTGGGCCGTCCGTGACCGCGAGCGCAATGAAGCGTTTGATGGATTTCTCTGCCGCGGGCGCTGATAAGGTGCATGTGGAAGGGGCTTTCGATCAGCCATACAAAATCCCGAACTACCGCATCCAAGGCTACCTGACAGAAATGCAAATCCCGCTGGGCTTCTGGCGCTCTGTCGGCAATTCGGTCAATGCGTTTATGCACGACAGCTTCTTGGACGAGTTGGCCCATGCGGCGCGCGCTGATCCTCTGGAGTTCCGGCTTGATATGATGCGCAATGAGCATGCGCCCTCTGCTGCGGTGCTTGAGGCAGTGCGCGATATGTCAGGCTGGACTGGCAAAACAGAAGCAGGAGTGGGACGCGGTGTGGCCTTTGCCCATAGCTTTGGCACGCCTGTGGCGATGGTGATTGAGGTCGTGGATGAAGACGGCTCAATCCGTATTAATCGCGCGTGGATTGCTGCGGATTTGGGAACAATTCTCGACCCCGGCAACTTGGAGGCACAGCTTTATGGCGGAATGATCTATGGTCTTTCTGCGGCTGTTTATGGTGAAATCACCTTTGCGGATGGCGCGGTTGAGCAAGGCAACTTCCCCGACTACGACGCATTGCGTATTCACAATACCCCTGTGACCGAAGTGAAAGTCATGGAAAGCGGTGGACATATCGGTGGTGCAGGTGAACCCGGCACACCGCCGTCTATGTCCGCGCTTACCAATGCGATCTTTGATCTGACAGGCAAACGCGCGCGCACCTTGCCGCTGATGAACGAGTTTGATCTGCTGGTTTAAGCCATTCACACATTACGATCAAAAGCGCCTCACCAACGTGGGGCGCTTTTTGTTATTCAAACGCCAGATGCCTCTGACCTGCCACATTCACATCAATTCTTACTAAAAATCGTCTAAATCTCAGCACAAGCCCGCCCTGAACCCATTGTAGCCATTCTGGAAACAGCTCGGAAACACATTGTTTCCATTGCGCATTCAGAATTGGGACGAAGGCCATGCCTAGGCTCAGGACCCATTAATTGCCTTGATGCTGGTTTGTCGTCATGATTCACGAA
>NZ_MLCB01000154.1 GCF_001890925.1 Planktotalea frisia | reverse complement strand
TCAGACAATTTCCGCGTCATAACCCATGAAAAAATTCGGGTTTTGGGGTAGCAGCGGTATAGATGAAGATAAAGTAACTTATTGGCTGCATGTTGTGGCCGGAGGCAAGTAATATGGGTTTTCCCGGCACGTGGATGACTGAAAGCGAAAGTGTTGTGTACCGGGTTGTTCCGAAATGCGCTTGCTCCACTATCGGTCAGATCATGTATTATTCAGATCATGGCGCGTTTTTCGATGGCGATATACATGATGCCAAAGGGGGCATGCACAAATGGGCGCTCGATGAGAGCCAGCCATTGATCTCCACCAATGTGCAATCGCACAGTTCTTATTCGTTCACTTGCGTGCGCAATCCCTACACACGCATCCTATCATCATTTTTCGACAAAATTTGCGGTATCCAGCGCAATGGCAATCGCTACCGCGGCAAGTTGGTTCCAACGCTGGTTCAGAAATACGGCATCGAAGTCGGTGGCGAAGACGGCAAGCAAGAGTTCGATCAAATCGCGAGCTTTCGCCGTTTCCTATTGTTCGCGCGCGACACCATCCGCTGGCGCCGCCCTATGGACCCGGATATTCACTGGTCTGCGATGTCGGGGCATGTTTCGACGTTCATCGTGAACGGCGGTCGCTACGACAAGATTTTCTGGACCGAAAGTTTCAATGACGGCATGCAGCAAGTGCTCGATCAGATCGAAACGCCCAACAAAGTTGATCTGAGCACGATCCCGCGTTTCAACGAATCCGAATCCGAAGGCCACGGCCCCAAACGCGCGCATCCTGTCGAGGACTATTTCGACGATCTGTCGATGCATCTGGTCTATGAGATCTACAAACGTGATTTCGATTTGTTCAAGTATGACTTCAAGGATCCGTCCAACAAGATGCCGATCGGTGAAATTGACCTTGATGAAGTGCACGCCAAACTAGGTGACTAACCACTCAGCCTAGGTCTTCCTCTCTTTTCAAATATCCCGGGGGAGACCGCCTTGGCGGGCGGGGGCAGCGCCCCCTCCACTTTCTTTTAGGTCTCAAGTCCCGCATCACGGAACATCGCGGAGATATTCACTTTGGGACGTGGCCCAACGTGGCCAATAACTTCGCCCGCACAGATGCAACCCATCTTGCCGCATGTTTCCAAATCGCGTTCCGTCGCAAGGCCATAGAGGAAACCCGCCGCGAACTGATCGCCCGCGCCTGTTGCGTCCACTGGCACTACTTTTGTCACAGGTACATCAATGCGCGCGCCACCTGACATGATAGACACGCCGTCACCAGAGCGTGTGCAAACTGCCAAAGGACAAATCGCACTCAACTTTGAAATCGCGGCGTCCAGATCGTCCGTTTCGAAGAGCGACTTCACTTCCTCTTCATTGCCGATCACATAGTCCAATTCGTTCTCGATAAGATCCAAGAAGTCCGCACGGTGGCGTTCGACGCAGAACGGATCAGAAATCGCGATACCAGCTTTGCCGCCCGCTGCACGACACGCGCGCGCGAGTTTCACAAAAGCTTCTTTGCCTTTGTCCTTGTCGAAGAGATAGCCTTCTAGAAAGACGATCTCTGCATTCGCGCCCACGTCTTCTGAAACATCCTCAGGACCAAGCTCGGCAGAAATGCCAAGGTATGTGTTCATTGACCGCTCCCCATCAGGCGAAACGAAAATCATCGAACGCGAAGTCGGCAGTTCACCACCCGCAATCGGGTCATTCACAAAGACAGTGCCTTCATCGGTCATCGCCTTGGCATAAAACTTGCCCAAAGCATCATCGCTCACACGCCCTACAAACGCAGTGCGCAATCCGAGCGAACCGATGCCTGCAATCGAGTTCGCAACAGACCCACCTGCCGCTTGCGTGCGTTCGGACATGGAACCGTAAAGCACCTCTGCGCGATCTTTTTCGATCAACTGCATGATGCCTTTCTCGATACCCATATTGGCCAGAAAACTGTCATCGCTTTGGGTGATTACGTCTACGACTGCATTGCCGATCCCGACGACTTTGTAATTTTTCATTCGCTCTTTTCCTCAAAGGGGCACAAGTCTTTTATGATGCAATTGGCGCAAACAGGTTTGCGCGCTTTGCAGATATAGCGCCCATGCAAGATGAGCCAGTGATGGGCATGCTGTTGAAAATCGACAGGAATATGATCTTCAATGGCCCTTTCAACGGCATCCACGTCTTTGCCGGGGCAAATGCCTGTGCGATTGCCGATACGAAAGATGTGCGTATCAACCGCTTGGCTTGGATATTGCCACCACATGTTCAGAACCACATTTGCGGTTTTGCGCCCAACCCCGGGCAGCGACACGAGTGCCGCGCGCGAGTTCGGAACAACGCCATCATAGTCATCGACCAAAATCTGGCTGAGTTTGATCACGTTTTTGGCCTTGTTGCGATAAAGCCCGATGGTTTTGATATGCTCAATGACACCGTCAAGCCCGAGATCGAGCATTTTTTGGGGCGTATCCGCGATCTTGAACAGGTCTTTGGTAGCTTTGTTGACGCCAACGTCCGTGGCCTGCGCAGAGAGCGCAACAGCGACAACCAGAGTATAGGCGTTGGTGTGATCCAACTCGCCCTTTGGTTCAGGTTCAGACGCTTCAAACCGCGTGAAAATCTCGCGGATCGTATGATAGGGCAGTTGTTTCGCAGGTTTTGTCATGGCGATGGGGTAGCCTGATTAGCAGCGCACTATCAATAGGGCAGCCCAACGTAGTTCTCCGCCATCGCTTTCTGAGCGGCTTCATTGGTGCGTAAGAATTCGATCTCTGCGATCTGCATTTTCAAGTCAAACTCTGTTTGATCTGGAAAGCTGTGCATAAGCGACGAAAACCACCAGCTAAAGCGCTCTGTCTTCCAAACGCGCGCAAGGGCTTTTTCGGAATAGCTATCCAGCCCCTCGGGCGAACCGTCCTCGTAGAACTGGCGTAACCCGTTGTAGAGATAATGGATATCCGACGCGGCTGTGTTCAACCCTTTGGCCCCTGTCGGCGGCACGATATGCGCAGCATCCCCGCACAAGAACAAACGACCCCAGCGCATAGGCTCTGTCACGAAGGAGCGCAAAGGCGCGATGGATTTCTCGATCGTCGGACCTGTCACCAGCTTGTCCGCCTGCTCGCTTGGAATGCGGCGTTTGAGTTCTTCCCAGAACGCCTCGTCTGACCAGTCCTCTGGCTTATCATCGAGAGAACACTGGATGTAATAACGGCTTAAATTCTCATTGCGCATAGAGCACAGCGCAAAGCCGCGTTCGGAGCCGGAGTAGATCAATTCATGGTTTACAGGGGGTGTCTCGGACAAGATGCCCAGCCAGCCAAAGGGATAGACCTTTTCATATTCTTTGCGCACATCGGCAGGGATTGTCGGGCGACTGACACCATGGAACCCATCGCATCCAGCGATGTAGTCACAGTCAATGCGCCGTTCTTCACCTGCAACGTTGTAAGTGACAAAAGGAGCATCTGTATCAGCGCCGTTGATCACCACATCCTCGACGTTGAACTCAATCTTGCCATTCGCCGCCTCGCGCGCGGCGTATAGATCGCGGGTCACTTCTGTCTGACCATAAACAGTGACGTGGTGCCCTGCATGTTTGGTAAAATCGACGCGGAACATCGTATCGCCAAACGACACGAGCGTGCCATCATGCACATAGCTTTCTGCATCAAGTCGCTCTGCCACACCTGCCTCGCGCATGAGCCCGACGAAACCGCGCTCTAGCACGCCTGCGCGAATGCGGCTGAGGACATAATCCTTGGTCTGGCGTTCGAGGACGATGCTATCAATGCCGCGCGTGTGCAAAAGCTGGGAGAGCAAAAGCCCCGATGGACCCCCACCGATTATGGCAACTTGTGTCTTCATGGGGTGATGTCCTTACAGATCGATAACAATGTGCCCGTCCGCATCGGCGGCGCGGGATTGGCAGGTAATGATTTCGCTCTCGCGCTGGTTATTAGATAGCACAAAGTCGCGGTGTTCAACCTCGCCCTCGATAAGCCCGCATTTGCAAACGCCACAGATACCATCAGAGCATTTCACATCCACAGGAATGCCATTCGCGATCAGCACATCAGAGAGATCTTCATCCGCGCTTACGCTGAGCTCTTTGCCGGATTTTGCGAGCTTCACAGTGAAGGGATGGTTCACATAGTCGGGTTGTTCTGGAACGGAGAAGTATTCCAGGTGACGCGCGTCTTCGGGGAACCCTTGACGCGCCGCCGCCTGAACGACGCCTTCCATGTAGCGATCAGGGCCGCATGTGTAGATGTGCCAGCCGTCTTTGTAGCCTTTGAGCAGCGTATCCAAATCAGCGCGCGAGCCTTGATCGGAGAAGTGGAACGTGACGTGTTTCGCCCAAGGCATCGCCTTGAGATCATCGACATATCCCGCGCCATCCATCTTGCTCGCGGAGTAATGCAGCTCAAACGGTTTGCCCAAAGCGTGCAAACGATGCGCGAAAGCGATCATCGGCGTGATGCCAATGCCTCCCCCCATAAGATAGGTCTTGGTGGCGTCTTCCACGAGATCAAAGTGGTTGATTGGTTTGGAAATAAAGACACGCCGCCCTTCATTAAAGATGCGGTGCATCATCAGAGAGCCACCGCGCCCTTCGTCCTCTCGCAGTACACCGATTTGATACTTGGAGGTGTCCGCAGGATCGCCGGACATAGAATATTGACGCAGGAAATCTGGGGTGACGACCACATCAAGATGCCCGCCAGCTGTCCAATCGGGCAAGGCTGATCCATCCCAAGCGGTGAACTCGTATTTTGTGACATCAGACGTCATCGCTTCGGCTTTGCTGACGCGCGCCATGATCACTGGGGCGTCTGCGAAGTCAGGGCGCTCATGAGCGAGGCCGTCAGTCTCACCGCGCGCAAGGCGGGCTTTGTATTCATCCGCGCTGATCATATCGCGGTAGGCTTGAATGCCAGCCTCGCGATCCATCGGGAACGGATAAGGGTAGGGCCAAGGTGCAAGGTTGGCGGGATAAACCGCAAGCGTTTGATCCTCGAACTTCAGATCGAGATCAGGGTCAAGATCGCGGCGATTGATCGGCGCGGCGGGTTCTTTGTATCCGCCGTCCTCTTTCAGCTCGAGATCCCACCACCACTTTTTCGCGTCATTCACACCGCCATTGCCAAGCGTATCGTCGAGCTTGGCCAAGATAGGCGCGGCTTTGGGCATGTTCATCGCCGCCCAACGGAACGGCTTTTCCTTAAAGATCCCCTCAAGGTTCCACGGACAGGTTTTCATGCAACGCCCACACATCGCGCCACCCTCTGTGGTAATGCGGTATGTCGTGCATTTGACGCTATCGGATTTCCAAATTTCATAGCCGTTGAACATCCGCTTAGGCCCGGCAGTGATCGCACCAGAGGGGCATTCGCGCGCACATTTGTTGCAGCTTTCGCAGAAGTTTTGCAGGCCGAAGTCGATGGGTTTGTCGTGTGCCAGCGGCATATCTGTGGTGACTGCGCCTGACTTCAGACGGGGGCCAAGCAAGGGATTAAGGATCACCTCTCCAATGCGGCTGACTTCGCCAAGTCCCGAGAGCAAAAGCAAGGGCGGCTGTAAGACTTCACCGTCCATCACGGAATGGGCCTTGGCTTTGTAGCCAAGGTTGCGGATCTGTTTTGCGATGATCCCGCCCAAAAGCGAGAAACGCAAATAGGCGCGCATGGATTGTGCGACGGCGATCCAGTCGTCCCCAGATGCGCCCTCCATTGTCTCATAACCTTGATCGATAATCATGCTGATCGCGTTGTTATGCGGCGGATCAATCGGCGTACCCGTGGCGTCGTGACTGTACCATGTCCAATCAGGGCAACGGCTGATTCCGACAGCATCGACACCAAGAAAATAGCTGGCCGCTTTGACGTTTTCCGCGTTGCGCTCTGCTTCGGTTGGTCTTTGCGCAGGCGCAGCACTTTCGCCGTCTTGCAGCAAAACAAACGCCCCCAAAACACGGCGTTGCGAAAAGGAATGCGCGCTTTTGCGGGCGTACCACCCACCGGAAGCGGCCTCTTGCTGCTTCTTCCCTAGATCCCCAAACTGCGCGCGCGCGAACATGTCGGTGCGTTTAGGGACTCGTGCGACGCGCTCTTCGTCGATGTAAGTCGTCGGCGTATCCACGCGCTTGAGTTTTTCAAACGGATGCGCGCCGTCCACATAGCGCCGCTTGGCGTAAGGATCACGGTTCAGCGCGCTTTTCGACGTACCCTTGCCGACCCACCAAGCAGGGCTGTTGGGCTGATCAATCCAAGGGGCCAGGGGTTCATCAACCGCCATTTCAAAGTTGGTTGTAACCACAGCAAGACCAAAACCTTCGCCGATGTAGGGTGCAAACAGGCGGCCCTTTTCGACAGAGGCAAGACCAGCTGCGACGGCCAGTTGGTTCATATCGACATCAGATGATGAAGACGTGTGCGCGCGCGCAGAGAAGCCCAAAAGATGCAGATATTCGGCAAGGATCACGGCAGTTTCTGTGCCGCGCAAAGCGGCGCGGTGATCTTGCGTGCCCATGATCCACTCAGAGCCCGGCTCATGCGCTTTGGGATCGCGGTGGTGCTCTACGAGCAGAACAATCGCGTGGGTGTGATGATCAATCGCTTCCAGCGGTGCCTCGATCGATTCTTTTAAAGCAGCCATGATCTGATCAATGCCAGAGGTAAGCGTCTTGGTCTGTTTCGTGCGAATATCATTCGCGAGGCGGTCAATGTCGGAGTTGCGCGTTGGCTCAACCAGCAAGGCACTGCGCGGCAACGTACAAACACCTATCATCGAGGTGTCCTGAAAGTACCCGAACGCCTTCATATGATTGCTGCGCTCTTGGGGATCACTGGGCGCAGTCGCAGGTGTCGGGTTCACCGCACCATCGCGGATCGCGTCCATCATTGCCTGATATTCGCCCATTGCATTAACCAGCGAATGCGGCGTGTCCAGATCATGAAAATCAAGCTGCTTTGACGCGGGCACTTGGTTCAAATCAGGCATGCTTGAAGTACGTTTCAACCGCTCAAGTGGGTAAGGCCCCATATGAAACGGGCGATCCTTGGTCGAGAAAAAGCGTATGCCCATTGAATAGTCCTATTTCCGTGTGAGATCGTAAAAGAGCGAAGAGTTCAGCATTAATCGTCAAACAAGAACCCACCGGGTCCAGTGATCGTGTGTGGTTCCATAAAGCCAAGCACGCCCTCAAAGCCAAGGTTTCGTCCAATACCAGACATTTTCAAACCACCGAATGGCGCACGGCCATCTTGCGACATCGGGCCGTGGTTGTTGAGATATGTGCCACCCGCCTCAAGCCTGCGCGCAAGGGCGACAGCGCGTTCAGCGTCAGGGGTCCAGACAGAGGAACACAAGCCAAATTCGTTGTCGTTGGCGAGGGCAATCGCTTCGTCATCGGTCTTGAACTTCATGATCGGCAGCACAGGGCCGAACTGCTCTTCGCGCACGACGCTCAGGTCTTGATCCGCATCCAAAACCAAAGTCGGACGTTGGAAATATCCACCACCCTGATAGAGCGCTTCGTCGGGAACAGTGCCACTCTCGATCACATCAGCCCCTTTGCTACGGGCCTCTGCGATCATGTCGGTCACGACTTTTAGCTGGCCTGCGTTATTCACAGGCCCCATTGTGGTTTCAGGCAGCAAACCATCGCCCACAATCGCCTTTTCACAAGCAGCGAGCATGCCTTGCACCACATCATCATAGCGGCTTTCGTGCACATAGAGCCGCTTCATCGCCATGCAGATTTGCCCTGTTGAGGCAAAAGTACCCATATACATTTTCATAAACGTCTCTGGGTTCAGTTCCGCATCTTCCAGAACAAGCGCTGCGTCATTGCCCCCAAGCTCAAGCGTCACAGGGGTAAGGCGATGGGACGCCACGCGCATGACGTGCTGGCCAACGCCAACAGAGCCGGTGAAGTTAACCGTACTCACCAATGGATGCCCCACAAGTTCGGTTGGTCTTGCGGGGTTATACAATTCATAGCTTGCACCAGAGCTTGCCGGGCGTGGTTCACCGCCAATGAAGATAGGGGTATCAATGGATGTGGCGTTCATTGGTTGTCTTCTTTGGCAAAACCTTTGGGCGCAAACGGCTTGACACGTTTCGGGTGGCTACAGCGTATGCAGGATTTGCCACTTAATCTATCGATAATTATCAATAAGTGGTATGAATGAACTCGATAGAGCGCAGTGCTTTGCCAAAATTTGCAAAGGCAGGCCTTTGCGCAAAAAACGGATCGCTCTGACGCCATGTGCTGCCTAGAGTGGGCCCATGAACACACATGTTTCACAGGGCCAAGAGGCCAGCTATCACTATAAACTCGTGCGCCGCGCGATTGAGCGTCTCGATTCCAGCGAAGCGCCCGTTTCGCTTGAGGACCTCGCGCAGGAAATGGATCTCAGCCCGACATATCTGCAGCGGTTATTTTCCAAATGGGCAGGTGTGTCGCCGAAACGATACCAACAGTTTCTTGCGTTAGATCATGCGAAAACGCTGCTGCGTGCGCATCATTCTACCTTGGACACAGCGGTCGAGACAGGTTTGTCAGGCGGTGGGCGTTTGCATGACATGTTCCTGCGCTGGGAAGCGATGAGCCCCGGCACCTATGCCAAAGGGGGCGCAGGGTTGACGATTTACACAGGTTGGTTTGATAGCCCCTTTGGTCGTGTTTTGGCTATGGGCACTGACATCGGTCTGTGCGGTATGGCTTTTGCAGAAGAAGCAGGAAATGATGCGACCTACACAGATATGGCGGCCCGCTGGCCGGATGCGACTTTCGTGCAAAGTGAAGACAAGCTGGGGGCTTGGGTCAACGCGGCATTCGGGGGCGCTGGTGAGCGTAAACTCCACCTGATTGGCGCGCCGTTTCAGATCAAAGTTTGGGAAGCCTTGCTGCACGTTCCGACAGGTCACGTCACCACCTATTCCGATATCGCTCGTGCTGTTGGAAATCCCAAAGCGGTGCGCGCGGTTGGTACGGCCGTTGGCAAGAATCCAGTGAGTTGGCTGATCCCTTGTCACCGTGCTTTGCGCAAATCTGGGGAACTTGGCGGGTATCACTGGGGAACGCCGATCAAACGCGCGATGTTGGCTTATGAAAGTGCAGGTCGAGAAGCAAATGCGGCCCAAATGGCGAAATAGTGCTCAAATTCCCCAAAACCAAATCTTGGGAAACTAATTCGCAGGTGTTATAGTACGCTCAGCTCCGATCAACGGAGAGAGCATATGAGGCACAACATGACACGATCTAAATCCCTTTTCGCGCTGTGCGCGGTATCCGTTCTGGCCCTTTCAGCCTGCGTTTCTCCCAACAGTTCCGCGAACAATGATTTCAAGAAAACCAAAAGTGGCACAGCGATCGGCGCAGGGGTCGGTGCCGTCGCAGGATTGATTTCAGGCAACAGCGCACAAGAGCGTAAATCCAACGCAATCAAAGGCGCGCTGATTGGCGCAGCTGGCGGTGCAGTTGTAGGTAACGTCTTGGACAAACAGGCCGCAGAACTTCAGCAAAACCTCGGCAATGATCGCGTAACGATCACCAATACGGGCGATCGTTTGATCGTGACGCTTCCACAAGATATCACATTCGCATCCGATAGCGCGACCTTGTCTGGCGGTATCCAGAGCGATTTGGCGGCTGTTGCGAATAACCTTCAGTCTTATCCTGACTCTACTGTTCAGATCATCGGACACACGGACAGCACTGGCGAAGCTGGTTATAATCAAAACCTCTCGGTTCAGCGCGCGAATGCTGTGACCAACGTTCTTGCGAGCTCAGGTGTTCCGCAGTTCCGTCTGCAAGGCATCGGTCGCGGCGAAGATCAGCCAGTGGCAAGCAACCTCACGGAAGAGGGCAAAGCCCAAAACCGTCGTGTAGAGATTGTTATTCTGCCAACAACCTAAACGTCACAAATTTACGAACATACGCAAAAGCCCTGCCAATTTGGTGGGGCTTTTCATTTTTGCACAGACCCTATGCATAAGGTGCGATTGAAGTTTGCCGCAGACGCGCTCAATTACGCACAAAGCAAATGAACATAAAGGTGCGTAAACATGTCTACTCTCAAAATTCTCGGTATCTCCGGCTCTCTTCGTGAAGGCTCGTTTAACACGCAGCTGATGAAAGCTGCGATTGCCTCATATGGCGCTGCTGATGTCGAAATCGCGGACCTTAACTTGCCACTCTATGATGGTGATCTGGAGGCAAAGGGCATCCCTGACGCGGTTACAAAACTAGGTGCGCAGATCGCTGCGGCGGATGCGATTATCGTGGCGAGCCCAGAGTACAACAAAGGCATTTCAGGCGTTCTCAAGAATGCGTTGGATTGGGCAAGCCGTGTGCCGGGCGATGGTTTGCGCAGCAAGCCAACGCTTCTGATTGGTGCCGCTGCAGGGCGCACGGGCGGTGAAACAGCATATTTCATGACGCGCAATTGCCTGTCCCAGCTTGGCGCTGTGGTGCTGGCGACACCAGCGGTTCTGGTTGCGGGTGCGCATAATGAGTTCAACGAGGACGGCACATTAAAAAGCGAGCAATATCAGAAAAGCTTGGATAATGGCGTTGCCGCTCTGCGCAAAGTTACGCTTAACGGCTAACGAAGTGACGCTTCTGGCCGGAACCCTTCTGGGATCTGGTCAGCGCCCTCCAAGATCAAATCGGCCATGACCTCGGCGATTTTCGGGGCCATGCCGAAACCAATCTTGAACCCGCCATTCGCAATAAACGCGCCCTTGCGCAAAGGGTGATGGCCGATCATCGGCGCGCGTGATTTCGCACGCGGGCGCACACCAGCCCAACGTTCAATCACAGGCGCATCAGCAAGCACAGGAAAGGCTTGGCGCGCACGCGCGATCACGTCATCGAGTTGCGCATCAGTGCTGCTTGCGTCGTCAAACTCCCGCTCGCTGGTCGATCCAATCGCAATCGTTCCGTTTGCATGTGGGATAATGTGCAAAGCATCGGCAAAAAGCTGGGGCGCATCCAAAGGGGTGGCAAATTCCAAGACAGCCGCCTGACCTTTGACGCCATTGCCTACAGGTTGCTCCATCTGATCCGCAAGGGTGCGCAGCCCTTTCCAACCCGTCGCTTCAACCACGATGCCTTGAGGCTCAGAATCAGCTTTCACAAAACAGCCTTTGGTTTCCAACGCGGCCACGAGTGCTTCGCAGGTCATACGCGGATGCATACGTCCGCTGAGGGTATCAAAGATCACCAGCCCTGTTTCGCTTTTTGGCGACCAAGGGCCGGGGGCGTCGATAATATCAAACTGCGCCAACCCTTGCCAAAGGTCCTTGGCACCCTTTTGTCGCGCCTTCGCCAACGCCATCGCGCGATCATCGTTGATGGGTTGTAAGCGTCCCGAGCGTGCATAGCCTGTGCTCTTTCCACCCGTCTCTTCAACGCTGCGCCAATAGCTCTGCGCCATGATCAAACTCTCGAATTGGAACTGTTTCTTGTCGTTCCAATTCTCTGGCGTGTGCGGTGCCAAGGCCCCAACAACGCCACCACTAGACCCTGCGCCAACACCATAAGGATCAATCACTTGCACCTTTGCGCCACGTTGCACACAGCTCCAAGCGATGCTCAGCCCAAAGATGCCAGCGCCATAGATCGTAATGTCAGCCATTGCCATTTGCGCGCCCTCATGTCCAATGCGTTTAAGCAGCACCTAAGGCAAACGCGCATGAACGACCAGACACGCATGACCGACCAGACGGGAAGGCTCGATTGGAACGAGGACGGCGTCCCGATTTCGCAGCGCTTTGATGATCCGTATTTCTCGCTTCAGGATGGTTTAGCGGAAACACGTCATGTGTTTTTGGGCGGAAACGATCTGCCAGAGCGCTATGTCGATGGATTTCATGTGGCCGAACTTGGGTTTGGCACGGGATTGAACTTGCTCGCCACGTGGCAGGCGTGGCGAGAGCATGGGGTGGTTGGCAAGTTGTACTTCACCAGTTTTGAAGCCTTTCCATTGGACGCGACAGAGATGCGCAAAGCATTGGATGCGTTTCCCGAGATGTCGAATTTGGCGTATGAATTGCTGGGCGCACTGACCTCAACGGGTGCCAAACTCGATGATCTCACGTTCGACTTGATCGCAGGCGATGCGCGCGAAACGCTCCCTTTATGGCAAGGTAAAGCTGACGCGTGGTTCCTTGATGGCTTTTCCCCCGCCAAAAACCCAGAACTTTGGGAAGCAACCCTGTTGGCCGAAGTCGGTAAGCATACAAACACAAACGGCACCTTTGCCAGCTACACCGCCGCAGGATTCGTGCGCCGCGCACTCGGTGAAGCAGGTTTTGACGTGCAACGCGTCACAGGATTTGGCCGCAAACGCCACATGAGCATCGGAACCAAACGCGGATGAGCCAAAATAACGCGCCCCTAGGCATCGGTCTGATGATCGCCACGACCTTCGTGTTTGCGATGCAAGACGGCATCTCGCAACACCTTGCGCGCGAATACAATGTGATGATGATCGTGATGGTGCGCTACTGGTTTTTTGCGGCGTTCGTCATCGCTGTCGCATCGCGCGCGAAAGGTGGATTGCGCCAAGCCGTGCGCACGGATCAACCAAAGTTGCAGATTTTCAGAGGTGTTCTGCTGGCCGCCGAAATTTGCATTGCTGTTCAGGGTTTCGTCTATCTGGGCTTGATCGAAAGCCATGCGGTGTTTGCCTGCTACCCTCTTCTCATCGCGGCCCTTTCGGGGCCAGTGTTGGGCGAAAAAGTCGGTTGGCGGCGCTGGGCTGCGATTGGCGTTGGCTTCATTGGAATGTTGATCATTTTACAACCTGGAACAGGGGTGTTTTCACCCTATGCGTTGATCCCGCTCGTCTCTGCATTGATGTTTGCGCTCTATGGATTGCTGACCCGCTTTGTGGCCCGCCAAGACAGTGCGGCCACGAGCTTTTTCTGGACAGGTGTCTCAGGAGCCGTTTTGATGACCATTGTTGGGATAGCGTTTTGGGAGCCTATGAGCGGCCCGGATTGGCTCTGGATGGGCTTGCTGTGTCTCACAGGCGCGGGGGGTCATTTCTTGCTGATCAAAACCTACGAAGTCGCCGAAGCCAGTTCCGTACAACCTTTCGCATACTTGCAACTGGTCTGGGCTTCTTCGCTGGGTCTTTTGATCTTTGCAGAACAGCTTCGAACGAATGTCGTGATTGGTGCATCACTGATTGTTGCGGCAGGAATCTTTACACTTGTACGCGAACGCATGGCAGCACGCCGCGTTTGAGGCTTGCACGAAATGGGTGTGCGTGATTGCCTACACACAAATAAATATCGGAGAGACAAGATGGCTGGAATTTTTGAAACCAAACTCGCAGAACTTGGAGTGACCCTACCAGACGCACCTGCGCCTGCGGCCAACTACGTGCCCTTCGTGCAAGTGGGCGATCTGGTGCATGTGTCAGGACAGATTTCCAACAATGCGGATGGTTTCATCACGGGCAAACTTGGTCAGACAATGACAGCGGACGAAGGCGCAGCAGCGGCCAAAACCTGCGCGATTTCCTTGCTGGCGCAGGCAAAAGCAGCTTGTGGTGGTGATCTGGACCGTCTCGTGCGGGTTGTGAAACTTGTGGGCTTCGTGAACTCCACCGCAGATTTTAGTGACCAGCCCAAGGTTATCAACGGCGCGTCTGACTTTATGGTCGAAGCACTGGGCGATGCAGGTCGTCACGCGCGCTCTGCGGTGTCTGCTGCGTCCTTGCCCTTTGGTGTCGCGGTTGAGATCGAAGGCATTTTCCAGATCAAATGAACCGTTTAGACCCCTCCTTCTTACGCGTTCCCCTCGCGCATCGTGCTTTGCATGATGTGAAGGACGGTCGTCCAGAGAACTCTCGCGCGGCGATCAAAGCGGCAATTGATGCGGGTTATGGCATTGAGATCGATGTTCAGCTGTCCAGCGATGGCGCGGCGATGGTGTTTCATGACTACGACCTAAAGCGCCTCGCCAAGGATAGTGGCCCGATCCAACAACGTTCGGGCGCTGATCTGGCTCGTGTGATTTTGCGTGGCAGTGACGAGGGGATTCCGACGCTTGTTGAAGTGCTGGGATTGGTCGCTGCGCGCGTGCCTTTGCTCATCGAGATCAAGGATCAAGACGGCATGATGGGTGCAAACGTAGGTCGCCTAGAGCAGGCCGTTGCGGGCGATATTGAGGGCTATCTTGGACCGCTGGCGCTAATGTCGTTCAACCCGCATGCTGTGCAACAATTGGCGATCCATGCACCGCTTGTGCCACGTGGGATTGTGACCAGCGCTTATACGGCACAAGACTGGCCGCTGCTTCCTGTTGGCACGCGTGATCGACTGCGCAAGATCGCGGACTTTGACAGTGTCGGCGCGAGCTTTATCTCTCACGAAGTGGAAGATTTAGGAGCGGCGCGTGTGGCAGATTTGAAAACCAAAGGTGCGGATATTCTCTGCTGGACCGTCAAAAGCGAAGCGCAGGAAATCCGCGCGCGTGAGGTGGCAGACAACATTACGTTCGAGCAATATTTGGCGAAGCACCCTGCCAAATGAGCGACACGCCTGTCGAAATCGAGATTGTGCAGAGCCTGTCGCAGATTGCGCCTGAGGATTGGGATGCCTGTGCCTGTCCTGAATCGTTTGATGGCGGTGCGCCCGATGATCCGTTCACGACATATCGCTTCTTGAATGCTTTGGAGCAAAGTGGATCCGTAGGGCAAGGCACAGGTTGGCAGCCGCAATATCTGACAGCAAAGCTAAACGGTGAGTTGATCGGCGTTGCGCCGCTTTATGCGAAAAACCATTCTCAGGGCGAGTATATTTTCGACCATAATTGGGCGCACGCCTATGAAAATGCAGGTGGGCGATACTATCCCAAACTGCAAGTCGCTGTGCCGTTCACGCCTGCGACGGGTCGGCGTTTGTTGGTAAAGCCCGAGTTTGAACAGGTTGGGCAATCAGCGCTGATCCAAGGGGCTGTGCAGCTTGCTGCGAACAATGAAATATCGTCGCTTCACCTGACATTTTGTACCGAACAAGAGATGCACGCAGGTGTTGAAATGGGGCTTTTGGCGCGCGCCAGTCAACAGTTTCATTGGATGAATGACGACTACGAGAGCTTTGATGCTTTTCTCGCGTCGCTCGCCTCGCGCAAGCGCAAGAACATCCGCAAGGAACGTGAGCAAGCAAATGCCTTTGGCGGTACTATTCGTGCTTTGACAGGGGACGACATTCAGCCCGAACATTGGGATGCTTTCTGGCAATTTTACCAAGACACAGGCGCGCGCAAATGGGGCACGCCGTATCTGACGCGGCAGTTCTTTGATATCGTCCAAGAGCGCATGCGCGACGATGTGATCCTTGTTCTGGCTGAACGCGATGGGATGCCCGTCGCGGGTGCGCTGAATTTCATTGGCCGCGATGTGCTTTATGGTCGCTATTGGGGCTGTGTTGAGGATCATCCCTGTCTGCATTTCGAACTCTGTTACTACCGCGCGATTGACGCTGCGATTGAACGCGGTTTGAGCCGTGTAGAAGCGGGCGCGCAAGGCGAACACAAACTTGCGCGCGGGTACTTACCTGTCACAACGCATTCGCTGCATTGGGTTGGCGACAAAGGGTTTTCCGAAGCGATCGAGCGCTATTTGGTAGCGGAACGCGAAGCGATTGAAGAAAACATCGACGTGCTTACGGACTATGGGCCGTTCAAGAAAAACAACGTAGAGGAACAGCAATGAGCGAGACATTATTCGACGACACGCGCGGTCCTTTACTGGACCCTTTGTTCGCCAATGGCTGGAGCATGGTAGAGGGGCGCGACGCGATTGAAAAGCACTTCAAGTTCAAAAATTTCGCCGATGCGTTCGGCTGGATGACCCGCGCTGCGATCTGGTCGGAAAAATGGGATCACCATCCTGAATGGTTCAACGTTTACAACAAGGTGCATGTAATTCTGACGACCCATTCGATTGATGGGCTAAGTGCGCTTGATGCGAAGTTGGCGCGCAAGCTGGATAGTTTGTAGGAACCAAAAAACAAAAAGGCGCATCGTTTGACGCGCCCTTTTTCAAGCTTCTGAGTGGAGCCTACATCACATCCAGCAGACCTTCGCCTGCGGAAATCTCGCACTCGCCGGGGCTGGCTTCTTCGTTCAGATGCGTGACGACGCCGTCCTCGACGACCATCGCATAACGCTTGGAGCGCGCGATCAGGCCAGCGGGTGGGGCATCGAAATCCATGCCAATCGCTTTGGTAAACGCGCTCTCTGCGTCGGACAGCATCGTGATGCCTGCCGCTGTCGCGCCTGTCGCTTCACCCCATGCTTTCATCACGAATGGGTCGTTGACGGACACGCAGATGATTTCGTCCACGCCTTTGGCGGTGAACTGATCCTTGGTGCGCATAAAGCTTGGGACGTGTGCGGAATGGCAAGTCGGTGTGAACGCGCCCGGCACTGCAAAGATCACGACTTTGCGCCCTGAGAGCTTGTCCGCCAAAGCGACAGGCGCGGGGCCAGCATCGCCCAAATGTACCAGTGTGGATGAGGGGAGGCGGTCGCCTTTTGAAATTGTCATGAAGTTATCCTTTGTTGGAATTGCGTTCTTGTCCCTCAAAGATATAGGGTCCGTGCAGATATTCGCCACCCGTATTCAAGAAGGACACGTGTTTATGGCACATTATGTCGTCATCGGAGCAGGCCAAGCAGGCGCTTCGCTTGTGGCCAAGCTGCGCAGCTCTGGTTTTGAGGGTGCGATCACCTTGATCGGCGAAGAACCGGTGCCGCCCTATCAACGTCCGCCTTTGTCGAAAGCGTATTTACTGGGTGACATGGCGTTGGAGCGTTTGTTCCTGCGACCCGAGAGTTTCTATAGCGATCAGAACATCACTTTGAAAATGGGAACGCAGGTTAGCGCGATTAATAGGGAAAAGCGCGAAGTGCATTTGGGCGATGAGGTGATACCCTATGACCAACTCGCGTTAACGACAGGCTCTTCGGCGAATACTTTGCCCGCTTCTATCGGCGGGGCATTGGACGGCGTCTTTACCGTGCGCACTTTGGCGGATGTGGATGCGATGGCGTCTCATTTTGAGGATGGCAAACGCGCATTGATTGTGGGCGGTGGCTACATCGGGCTGGAAGCCGCAGCCGTTGCGCGCAAGATGGGTGTCGAAGTGACAGTTGTCGAAATGGCAGAGCGTATTTTGCAACGGGTCGCCGCGCCTGAGACTTCGGATTATTTCCGTGCCTTGCATCAATCGCATGGCGTTAATGTTCTGGAGGGCGTTGGCCTCAAAAGCCTCAATGGCGAAGGCCATGTGATTGGTGCGAGTTTGACGAATGGCACAGACCTCGACGTGGATTTCGTGATTGTGGGTGTTGGCATCACGCCCAATTCTACGCTCGCAGAACAAGCAAGTCTGACCATCGAAAACGGTATTGCGGTGGATGAGCAGGGCCGCACCTCTGACCCGAACATTTGGTCTGCTGGCGATTGCGCATCGTTTGATCTGCGCGGTGCACGCCGTCGTCTAGAGAGTGTGCAAAACGCGATTGATCAAGCTGAAGCTGTGGCTGAAAACATGATGGGTGCGGGCAAAAGCTACACCCCGAAACCATGGTTCTGGTCCGACCAGTACGATGTGAAACTGCAAATCGCGGGTCTGAACATCGGCTATGATAATGTCGTCGCACGCCGTGATCCCGACAGCCCTGCCGTGTCGTTCTGGTACTATCAGGGCACCACGCTTTTGGCAGTCGATGCGATGAATGATCCGCGTAACTACATGATCGGCAAGCGTCTGATCGAAGCAGGTAAATCCCCGGCGCCCGATGTGATCGCCAACCCAGATACAGACATGAAAGCACTGCTCAAAGCGTGAGGATCATAGGCGGATCATTTCGTGGTCGCGCGCTCGCCTTTGTCGGCAAAGGTGATGCGGGTGCCCATTTGCGTCCAACGACGGACCGTGTGCGCGAAACTCTGTTCAACGTGCTCATGGGCGGGCGCTATGGTGATCCAATAACAGATATGCGGTGTTTGGATTTGTTTGCGGGAACCGGTGCTTTGGGCTTAGAGGCGCTCTCTCGCGGGGCTTCGCACACAACTTTTGTGGAAACTGGTCGCAAGGGGCAAAGTCTGATCTGCGAAAATATCGCACTGTGCGATTGCAAAACCACCACCAAGTTAGTCGCGCGCGATGCGACGCGTTTGCCTGCCAATCCTGATGCGCCGTATGATCTTATTTTCCTCGACCCGCCTTATGCCAAGTCGATGGGCGAGGCGGCTTTGAAAAGCGCACTGGCAGGTGAATGGATCGCCAAAGAGGCGCTGATCCTCTGGGAAGAGAGCGCTAAAATTGCGCCGCCGCCTGAATGTGAACTGTTAGAGACCCGCAAGTTTGGCGGCACAAATATCAGCTTCCTCACCACATAAAAAATGGCCCCATCGCTCGAAAGCAAAGGGGCCAGTGGGGTCGGGGGGAGATTTCTAGGCTATGAGCGTTTTTACCACTCAGAGGGTCCTTTTTGTGCAAATGAATGCACAAGGAAGTCGATGAACGCGCGTACCTTTGGCTGCGTAAAGCGGCCGGGCGGATAGACGGCATAGATGCCTTGTGTCTCGGTCGGTAACTCTGGGATAGCGTCTACCACCAGCCCTTGTTCCATCGCCTCAGAATAAAGGAAGCTCGGGAGGTAAGCGATGCCAAGACCTGCAATCGCTGCGTTCAGCAAGGATTGCCCATCGTTAACACTCAGCCAGCCAGCAGTACGGATTTGACGTTTTTCACCAGAAGGCGCTGTCACTTTCCACACATTGCCGCTCGATTGGTTCGAGTAATGCAGAAGTTTGTGATCATTCAAATCGTCAATCTTCTCGGGCCGTCCATACTTTTCGAAATAAGCAGGTGAGGCGATCATACGTTTCGTCGTCTCGGTCAACTTACGCGCCCGTAGTGAGCTGTCTTCCAACTCACCGATGCGCACGGCCATATCGAAACCTTCGGAAATCAGCTCAACATAGCGGTTGTTCAGCACCATATTGACGGTGATATCGGGAAACTCCGATAGGAAATCGCCAAGGACAGGACTTAGGTGATTGACCCCAAAGTCCGTCGCAACCGAGATGCGCAGCAGGCCAGACGGCGCTGATTGCATCGAGGTGACCAAAGCATCTGCTTCACCCGCATCATTCAAAACACGGCGGGCGCGGTCATAATAAGCGAGGCCAATCTCAGTCGGGCTAACCCGACGCGTCGTGCGGTTCAAAAGACGTGCGCCAAGACGCGCCTCTAGTGACGATACATGCTTGGAAACAGCGGATTTAGAAATCCCCATTTTCTTCGCAGCATCTGTAAATCCACCTTGATCCACAACCGTGGCGAAGGCTTCCATTTCCGTGAGGCGATCCATCTGTGTCTACCTTTGCGTTCCTGTGTTCGAGGATCAGGTATCAACTGCAATAGGGGCGCGATTGGGGCGCTCTCTAGACAATGCTAGGGTTTTGTCGCGGATCGTTTGCGGCATGGAAACAACTCAAACGTCGTCGCTGCTCCTTGATGCATCAATCGCTTGTTCGTATTTTCGGCGCCACTCAGCAAGGTCATCAACTAGTTTGGCGTTGCGTTCTCTGAGCGTCTCTCTGTTACCTTCAAGCCGCTTGATGATGACTGATTTGGCTTCGATTGTGGACTTGAGCTTTTCCACGTTTTCCACCGAAGCCACGTTCTGGTCCTTAAGCGTCGCAGCCGAAGTTTCCAGCATCTCTTGAAGGGTCTTTATCTTTTCTAACGTGAACTGAATTTCGGACTCAAGTTGAGCGTTTTTGAGCAGCAGTGTCTTTTTACTCGTGAAAGCTTGCTGAGCCACCACGTTTAGCTTTGACACTTTTGTGCTCATATTTGCGTCCTTTTCATTACAATGCCGCCCGCTCATCTGGGATCTATACAGATAGGCCGCTCCGGTGCAATTTGCAACTTTCACCGCGCTTGCTTGCGGTCCTATCAAGTATCATCACGTCGCCTTTATAAAGAAGCCGCCAATCGTGTGCCCTGATTGATAGCACGCTTTGCATCGAGTTCAGCGGCAACGTCCGCGCCGCCGATCACATGACACGCAACGCCTTTGGCTTCCAAAGCATCCGCAAGTGAACGATCCGGCAATTGGCCCGCACACAAAACAATCGTGTCTACCTCAAGCAACTCTGGGTTCTCGCGCGCTTCGCCGTAAGAAACATAAAGCCCGCCTTCTTCAACGCGCTCATAGTTCACGCCGCCGATCATCTTGACGTTCTTCATCTTCAAAGCGGCGCGGTGAATCCAACCTGTGGTTTTGCCGAGACCCTTGCCGTGTTTGCTTGCCTTGCGCTGTAACAATGTCACTTCGCGTGCAGGGGCTTCGGGTTGCGGACCCGCAGGGGCAAGGCCGCCCCGTGTCTCAGATGGATCACCCACGCCCCATTCTTCTTTCCACGCTTCCAGATCAACCGTCGGGCTAGTGCCGTCATGCACAAGCGTTTCGGCGACATCAAAGCCAATGCCACCCGCTCCGATGATAGCGACGCGTTTGCCAACCTCAGCTTTGCCGCGCAGCACGTCTATATAAGAGAGCACGTTTGGCATGTCTTGACCTGGGATGCCAACATCGCGTGGCACAACGCCTGTGGCGATAATCACTTCGTCAAACTCAGCAAGCATATCTGCGCTCGCCTCGGTATTTAGCCGCACCTCCACACCGCTCGTCTCCAACATCGTGCGATACCAATCGACGAGGCCCCAGAACTCTTCCTTGCCCGGTACTTGCTTGGCCATATTCAACTGACCGCCGACCTCATCCGCGCGATCAAACAAGGTCACGCTATGTCCGCGCTCTGCGGCGGTGATGGCTGTGCTCAGACCTGCAGGACCAGCGCCAACGACGGCAACCTTTTTAACGCTCAAAGCAGGCTCAATCGTCAATTCCGTTTCGTGGCATGCACGAGGGTTCACAAGGCATGACGTCATCTTGCCGCCAAACGTGTGATCAAGACAGGCTTGGTTGCACGCGATACACGGCGCGATGTGATCGGCTTTGCCAGCCATCGCTTTGCTCACAAACTCTGCATCCGCCAAGAAAGGGCGCGCCATCGAAACCATGTCTGCCGCGCCAGAGCTGATGACATCCTCGGCAACCTCAGGCGTGTTGATGCGGTTGGAGGTGATGACAGGGATGCTCACCTCGCCCATCAGCTTTTTCGTGACCCACGTGAAGGCAGCGCGCGGAACGGATGTCGCAATCGTTGGAATACGTGCTTCGTGCCAGCCGATACCCGTGTTGATAATCGTCGCGCCTGCCTCTTCGACAGCCTTGGCAAGGGTGATGACTTCATCAAAGGTCGATCCATTCGGGACAAGGTCGATCATCGACAGACGATAGATAATGATAAAATCGGTGCCGACGGCTTCACGCACGCGACGCACGACTTCGACCGGTAGACGCATACGGTTCTCGTAAGAGCCGCCCCAACGGTCTGTGCGCTTGTTTGTGTGGGTCACGAGGAACTGGTTCAGGAAATATCCCTCAGAGCCCATAATCTCCACACCGTCATAGCCAGCCTGTTGTGCGCGTGTGGCGGCAACGACGAAATCGTTGATCTGCTTTTCGATGCCCTCTTCGTCCAACTCTTTGGGTGGGAAGGGGGAGATAGGCGACTTTACAGCACTCGCGGACACACATTCAGGACCATAGGCGTAGCGTCCCGCATGAAGGATCTGCATCGCGATCTTGCCATCTGCGTCGTGGACGCGGTCTGTGACGATCTTATGGTTCGCAATGTCTTCGTCACTGAACAGACCTGCGGCACCGGGGAATACACCGCCTTCTTTGCTTGGGGACATACCACCTGTTACGATCAAAGCCGCTTCACCACGGGCGCGTTCAGCGTAGAACTCGGCGACGCGGTTCCAGTCTTTGCTTTCTTCCAGGCCCGTATGCATGGACCCCATAAGCACGCGGTTCTTCAAGGTGGTAAAGCCAAGGTCGAGCGGTGCAAGCATGTGTGGATAAGCGGTCATAGATATCTCCCAAAGTTGCTGCGAGAGTGCGCAACGCACAGCGCAGAGTCACCCGAAACGCAGCGTCAGTTTGCTTTACGTAACTTAGCAATACGTCAGGAAGTTAAGTCGTCTCGACGCAATGGCGGCGAAAGGCACGTTTGACGAGGTCCAATTCAGCCCGAAGAAGCGCGACCTCAGCGCGAATATCGTCGCTCACCGCATCACCTGCGATAATCGTGAAGCTATCAAGCGTCTCGCCGGTATCTTTGTCAAAGATCAAGAACGTCTGCGCACCATCACCGATCAGGTCCACCGGAATAGGAATGCGTACGGCCCATTGGTTCGGCTCGCCTGTCTCTTTGAGCAGCAATTCACCAAGCGGCTTTTCCAAATGGGTTACACCCAAATCGGGTTTTGTGCCATTTTCGTCGATGGCGGTCAGAAGACCTTCCCAAACCCCTTCGAACAGGCGCGTTTTGCTAAGTTCAAATGCACTCATTTTACGGCTCTTTCTGTTATCTGGGTCGGTTTCATCATTTACGTTTTACACTTCGGCCCGTGGGCGTCTGCTGAGCGTGAGATCGCGCAGAGTCACTTGGTTCATCTGTGGCCCTTCAAAGATCAAATCAAGCCACATGTTATCGATGCGCTTTTCGTTGAGTTTGGTGTAGGCGAGGTCAAATTCAACCATCGGCACTTTCTCGTTCAACGGCAGTTCGCGCACGACTTGCTCTGTGTTAGGCCCATGCTTGATGTTAAGGCGCGCGAAGATCTCCAGCGGTTTCTCCATCTCAATAATCGGCTCAAGCCGGATCAAGTGCTTGCGGCGCAAGCCGACTACGCTGGCTTCGGGGAAATCAATCACCAGAGATAGGAACGAGCCGTCAAATTTGAAAACGTCCATGCGCAGACCGTAGGGAGCCAGATCCGCTTCACGCGTGTTGCGAAGTTGGCGCAAGGAAAGCTCGGATAGTTCGCAATCATGGTGCATCGAAATTTCGCCGCCCAGCATCGCTTTGCTTGGAACAGATGCCATGCCCTGCGTCGGCAGAGGACCGCTCCACGCTTCGGGGCGCCAGGCCCAGTCGGAATCATGCGAGGTTTGGATGGCCTGACTGCCAATCAGCGGTAAAGCCAAGCGGTTGTCGGCCACATGAACAAAGCGGTTGAGATGAACCAACAAGCGTCGCGCAGACGCACGCTGCTTGCGCAAGGCAGAGATAGGCGCGCTCTTTGCACCATCTGCGATACGTGCCCAGCCTCGCAAAGAGCGCTTGAACAACATCTTGCTCAGTATGGATTGTTTCTTCGCTGCCATGGTATTCAGTTACCTGCCTGATTGACTGCTCTCGGTGGTACTTTAATCAAATTAAGAGCGGTTTAACAAACGGGCAATGAAGCCTTGGCCACCTTTTTTTACAGGTTCAACTGTTTCGGTTGTGGAATTTTCAGACACATCTTTAGGTTGAGTTTCTGTTTTGGGTTCGCTCGACCCGTTTGACGCAGCCGGAGCCAACCCCAATAGAGAGCCACGCGTCGCTGAAATGCCGCGCGCAAGCGCTGTCAAAAGATCAGCACCCTGGTCGGAAGTTATCTCTGAGCCTTTGGGCGCAAAAAGGCCCAAAAGCACTAGGCGCGTATCAAGTTCAGTCGCGGCGCGCCAATGGATAGGATCTGCGGCAGAAAAGACGTTGTCTCCATTGGTTGCGATCTGGACGAGAGCCAAGTTGCCCTTTTGCTTTGACTGGAGTGTGCGACGGGGGAGGGCTGCGTTGATCAAGTCTTGTCCAGTCGGCGCAGCAGCAGCGCTCCCACGGCGTGCAGAGATTTGCACACTCATGACGGCTGTATCGTCGCCTGCCCCTTTGCCATCTAAAGAAGAGCACTTGGCGAGAATCGCAGAGCTGCCACGCAGACCCGAGCTGACCGAGGTCTCATCTATGCAGAACCCTTTGGGCGCAACGAGCGTAACAGCACCGCGCGCCAAAGTGACCTGCGTCGATTTCGAGACTGCAACGCGCGTTTGCGCGTCTTCAGGCGCAGCATCGCTTTTGGGCGCAAAGGAAAATCCTTCGTCGCTCACACATGCGCTTAACGATGCGCAACACAACAGTACCAAGCCCACATTGCGGGCTTGGCGTTTGTTGAGATCACAGATCCCAATACTCATGCTTTTCTGCCTTACCACCCGGATGCGTCACCGCACCCTTATAGATTTCACCAACTTGGTCTGCATACTTCCAAAGCGCGCCAGAGGCATAGATCGTCTCGCGGGGGCCTTTCCACTCAGCACGGCGCGCGGCCATGTCTTCGTCTGAAATATCTACTTCGAGAGTACCCTCAACAGCATCCAGCGTGATGA
This sequence comes from Planktotalea frisia, assembly GCF_001890925.1. GTDB lineage: Bacteria > Pseudomonadota > Alphaproteobacteria > Rhodobacterales > Rhodobacteraceae > Planktotalea > Planktotalea frisia. The sequence continues at coordinate 7,419 of NZ_MLCB01000154.1, read as the reverse complement.
TGTCACCTTGCTTGAGCAATGCAATCGGACCACCGTGCGCCGCTTCTGGACCAACGTGACCCACGCAGAAACCGCGTGTCGCGCCAGAGAAACGGCCATCAGTGATCAGTGCAACTTTTAGACCCATGCCCTGACCAGACAGCGCCGCAGTCGTTGCCAACATTTCGCGCATACCCGGACCACCAGCTGGACCCTCGTTACGGATCACGAACACGTCGCCTTCGCTATATGTACGGTTCTGCACCGCCTCAAACGCGTCTTGCTCACATTCAAAGATGCGCGCCGGGCCGACGAAACGCTGATGCTGCGCTGCCATGCCAGCAACCTTAACAATCGCGCCTTCGGGGGCGAGATTACCCTTCAGACCCACAACACCACCGGTTTTGGTGATCGGTGTTTCCACAGGATACACAACGCGGCCATCGGCCTTGAGCGTGTGCTTGTCGAGTTCTTCACCGATGGAGTAGCCCGTCGCGGTCATGCAATCCTCGTGCAAAAGACCCGCGCGACGTAGTTCGTTCAGAACAACAGGAACGCCGCCTGCTTCATAAAGGTCTTTTGCAACGTACTGACCACCTGGCTTGAGATCGACGAAGTAAGGTGTGTCGCGGAAGATATCGCAGACGTCTTCAAGGTAGAAATCAATTCCCGCCTCATGCGCCATCGCAGGAAGGTGCAAACCGGCATTCGTGGAACCACCTGTGCAGGCAACAATGCGCGCTGCGTTCTCGAAGGCTTCGCGTGTGCAAATGTCGCGCGCGCGGATGTTCTTCTCGATCAGGTTCATCACGGCGATGCCGGAGGCTTTGGAATATTCATCGCGGCTCTCAAATGGGGCAGGGGCACCAGAAGAGTTCAGCAGACCAAGGCCAATTGCCTCGGAGACACAAGCCATAGTGTTGGCTGTGAACTGACCACCACACGCACCCGCAGAGGGGCAGGCAACGCGCTCAAGGATTTCCAGCTCAGCTTCGGACATCGTGCCGTTTTGCTGATGACCAACGGCTTCGAACATGTCCTGAACGGTGAGGTCGCGATCTGCATAGGCTTCTGGGACCTTAGCACCCTCCGGCGCGCGGCCTGGAAGGATGGAACCACCGTAGACAAAAACGGACGGCACGTTCAGACGGATCATCGCCATCATCATACCCGGTAGGGATTTGTCACAACCCGCAAGTCCGACAAGTGCATCATAGCAGTGACCGCGCATGGTAAGCTCAACCGTGTCTGCAATCGCTTCACGCGAGGCCAATGAGCTGCGCATGCCCTCATGACCCATCGCGATGCCGTCTGTGACAGTGATCGTCGTGAACTCGCGCGGTGTGCCAGATGCGGCTTTGACGCCCAGCTTCGCGGCTTGCGCCTGACGGTTCAAAGAGATGTTGCAAGGCGCCGCTTCGTTCCAGCAGGTCGCAACGCCAACCAGTGGCTGGGGGATTTCTTCTTCGGTCATGCCCATCGCGTAATAGTACGAACGATGCGGCGCGCGGGCGGGGCCCTCGGTCACATGGCGGCTTGGCAGTTTGCTTTTGTCGAACTTGGTCATGAAGGGCTCCCGAAATGCTTTGGATTAGGGGATAAATCAGCAAGGGCAGCGCTGCAAGGTGCGACGTGAGAGGGCGGGTTGATAGAAATACACAAATGCGCAGCTGAAAGTGGTCTAGGCGTTATATCTATGCGATGAGTGTCGAGTCGGCATGACGATTAAGTGCTATAAAAGTCGAGTGTGCGCTTGATGCGCTAAGCTTCGATCTGGAGACGGCATTTTTGAAAGGTAGAGGATGTTTCGAACAATCTTCCAATTATGCGGTAACATTCTTCTGTTGGCGTCAGTTGCCAACGCTCAATCACAACCATCGCGCAATATCTTCTTTGGGTTTGAATTCGTCCTCTCGCCAATCGCTGTCAAATGGAGTTGTGGGGGTGATCGAGCAGAAGACCTAATCGTCTTTGAGGCGCTTATCGAAGCGTTTCCAGGTGATGCTGAAGCGGCAGGGCTAAGCGCGGAAATCGAACGCACATTGCAAGCTTTGGAACGTGGAGGCGGATTGAGCGTCATATTTGGAAATCATTTGTCTGGGGAACAGGAAGCACAAATTTGCGATGCAGCAGAGGCTCTTAGCGTGGATTGGGCAACTCCAGAACATCTAAAGAGTGGGGGAGAGGGTGGAATGTCTGCCGCCCAAAGCGCGGCTTGGGACGAGTTTTGGCAAGTCATTGAACGTTCTTCGTGAACAATTCGGACGTTGACGCTAAGTTTGCATATCAGGCTTAGAGCTTCAAACTTCCAACGCCTCCCACAATATTTGCGCAAACATCCCCTCAAGTAAGCGTTACAAGGTGTTAAATTTGACAGACAGTACCTTAAGCTGCGAAGTTTTGACGATGACAACCGGAAAACGCTTTTTCACATCAGAGGAAATTCGCCCACTCGCGGAGCGGTCCGATCTTTGGGGCGCTTGGCTCATCCTGCACTGCTGGGGCACCATCGCTTTGGCGTTGGTACTTTTCAGTTACGTCCCCAACATCGCGACGTTCGCACTGGCCTTCATTGTCATAGGTTCGCGCCAGCTCGGCCTTGCGATCTTGATGCATGAAGCGGCGCATATGGCGATGTTCAAAACGCGTGGGCTGAATGAGTTTGTCGGGGAATGGCTTTGTGGTCGTCCGATCATGGCGGATTTGCATGAGTACCGGACCTACCACCTCAAACATCACCGTTACACGCAGACAGAATTAGACCCTGATCTCAGACTCTCTGCACCTTTTCCGACGACCAAAGCATCGATGCAGCGCAAATTGATCCGCGACATCACAGGTCAAACGGGTTTCAAGCAGCGTAGCCAACAAATCATGTTCGCTTTCAAAATGGCGGGCGAAGTAGAGGACGGACCAAGCTCGCAAGACCTAGCGCAGGCGTTTTCTGGCCCAGTGATCGGGCGTGCGCTGATGGCCAATGCGACGCTTTTCATTCTGATGTGGGCTTTTGGTGCTTGGTGGTGGTGGCTGGCGTTCTGGGCTTTGCCGTTGCTCACATGGTTCCAACTTGTCCTGCGTGTCCGCAATATTGCGGAGCACGGCGTTGTTGAAAAAGGCGACGATCCTTTGCGCAATGTGCGCACCACCAAGGCTGGCCCGCTCATGCGTTTGTTTCTTGCGCCTTATTACGTGAATTATCACTTAGAGCATCATTTGGTTATGCATGTGCCTTGTCACCGTTTGCCAAAGATGCACGCACTTATGCTGGCGCGTGGTCACGCTGATAAAATGCAGATCGGGCAAAGCTATTGGCAAGTCTTGCGCCTTGCTGCTTCAAAACCTGCGATGCCCTCTAGCGCCTAGCTTCGCGCGCGCCTAGATGTGGCCTATGCTGAAGACGCTTCTCTCTTTTAATTACTCTGCACACGCCCGTTTTGTAGCCCCCGCGCGCGAACGCGCCGAGCTTTGGCGTTTGCTTGTCGGACTCGCTCTTGCAACCTCGGTGATCATGATTTGCTCGCCTCTGATCTGGCAATTCCTGTCCTATGTGATGAGCGAGGACGGTTACCGCACGCTCTCTGATGATTTGGACACGCTTTTGCTGCCGCAAAGCATCCTTGTGCTGCTTTCGTCGTTTGGCTTGATCTGGATCGCGATTGCGGCTGTGGTGATCGTGTTTCACTTGCGTCGACCCGAGACACTACTTGGCCCGCCCACGATTGCGTTTTTGCAAGCGAAGTTCGTTGTAGTGGCGTTGTTGCTGTTGACGGCTGCATTGTTGGTTTTGCCACCTTATGGGTTTGACCCTGCTTTGCAAAATGGTCTGCCCTTTTCGCGGTGGCTTGGGTTTTTGCTACCTGCTGTGATCGCTATTTTCATCCAAACCAGCGCAGAAGAAGTGCTGTTTCGCGGGTATATTCAGCAACAGCTGGCTGCAAAGTTTCAAAACCCACTCATCTGGATGCTTATTCCGTCTGTGCTTTTTGGTCTCGCGCATTATGCGCCGCAAAGCTTTGGCAGCAACACTTGGCTTGTTGTCATCTGGGCGGCGATCTTTGGTGTTCTCGCCGCTGATCTAACCGCGCGCTCTGGCACGCTGGGTCCTGCGATTGCGATGCATTTTGTGAACAACATCTCTGCGCTTCTGATCATTGCTCCGCAGGGCGAAATGTCGGGGCTTGCACTGTTCAACTACCCGTTTGATGCCAGCGATGAGGCGGCAGTGCGCTCGATTTTACCCATCGACTTCGCAATGATGCTGGTCGCATGGCTTGCTGCACGCCTCGCATTGCGGCGCTGATTGCAATTGGGGCCAAGGGTCTTTATCTGCCACTGAAAGAATTACGCAGGAAAGGGACTGCGATGAACTGGATCTCCAACTACGTCCGTCCACGGATCAACTCGATTTTCTCGCGCCGCGAAACGCCAGAGAACCTTTGGTCCAAGTGTGACGAATGCGGCACGATGCTGTTTCACCGTGAACTCAGCGGCAATCTGAACGTCTGCACGTCTTGCGGACATCACATGGCCATCACTGCACGTGATCGTTTTGAAGCCTTGTTTGACGGTGGCATTTTTACTGAAGTTGATGTGCCACAGCCGGTGGCTGACCCTTTGCAATTCAAAGATCAAAAAAAATATCCCGACCGCATGAAGGCAGCCCAGAAAGATACGGGCGAAAAAGAAGCGATGCTTGTCGCCGAGGGCGAAATTGGCCGCACGCCGATCATTGCCGCATGTCAGGATTTTTCGTTCATGGCTGGATCCATGGGCATGTATGTGGGCAACGCGATCATTGCCGCGGCTCAGCGCGCTGTTGATACGGGAAAGCCGCTTGTTTTGTTCTCTGCCGCTGGTGGCGCGCGGATGCAGGAGGGAATTTTGAGCCTTATGCAAATGCCGCGCACAACAGTTGCGGTGCAAATGCTGAAAGAGGCGGGGCTGCCGTATATTGTAGTGCTTACGCATCCGACCACGGGCGGTGTAACGGCGTCTTATGCGATGCTGGGAGATGTGCAGATTGCCGAGCCAAACGCATTGATCTGTTTCGCTGGTCCACGTGTGATTGCGCAGACGATTGGTGAGAAATTGCCAGAAGGTTTTCAGCGCGCCGAGTATCTGCTCGAGCACGGCATGCTAGATCGTGTAACCAAGCGCACAGAGATGAAAGCAGAGCTGGTGCAGATCATCCGCATGCTCATGCATATGCCGCCCCCTGTGATGGGCGATTTGCCGAAGCCTGATTCAGCGGAATTGATTGAGCCTGATGTTGAAGCGGCCGATACTGACGCCAGTGACGGCGAACCCGCGGACACATCAAAGGCTGAGGACGTCAAGGAGTGAGCGCAGTCTCTTCCGATCTCATCCTAGAACGGATGATGACGCTGCATCCTAAAGTCATTGATCTGGTTCTGGATCGTTGCGAACGCTTGCTTGCTGCCTTGGATCACCCTGAGCGCAAGTTGCCGCCCGTTATCCATATTGCAGGCACCAATGGCAAAGGCAGTACTCAAGCGATGATGCGCGCTGGGCTTGAGGGGGCAGGCAAATCTGTCCACGCCTACACCTCGCCGCATCTTGCGCGCTTTCATGAGCGTATCCGCGTTGCGGGTGAACTCATTTCTGAGGAATACCTCACCGAAGTATTGGATGAATGCTACACGGCCAATGGCGGTGAGAGCATCACGTATTTCGAGATTACGACCTGTGCCGCGATGCTCGCTTTTGCGCGCACACCTGCGGATTACACGTTGCTCGAAGTCGGCCTTGGTGGTCGCGTGGATGCAACGAATGTGATTGACACACCTGCGCTGACGATCATCACGCCTGTGTCGATTGATCACCAGCAATTCCTTGGGGACACCTTGCCAGATATCGCCGGCGAGAAGGCGGGTATTATCAAACGTGGTGTACCTTGCATCGTTGGTCCGCAAGAGGATGCAGCGCTCGACGTGATCGAAGCCAAAGCCGCGCGGCTTGGTGCGCCTGTGTTTGCTTATGGTCAGCATTGGCACGTGAGCACAGAGCGCGGTCGGCTGATTTATCAAGATGAGACTGGCTTGCTTGATCTGCCGATGCCAGCTCTCTTAGGGGCGCATCAGGTGCAAAACGCAGGGGCTGCTATTGCTGGGCTGCGCACGCTTGGATTTGGTGAAGACGCCTGTGCGGCTGCGATGGCTGATGCTACGTGGCCTGCGAGGATGCAGAGGTTGAAGAGCGGCAACTTGGTGGACAGCGTGCCGAGCCTTGAGCTGTGGCTTGATGGCGGTCACAACGCTTCTGCTGCTCTGGCGATTTCTGATTTGCTGGACACCCTTCCCAAGCGCGAGACCCATCTGATTTGTGGCATGCTGAACACCAAGGATGTGAGCGGTTATATGCAGCCTCTCGCGCCGCATGTGCACGCCCTACAAGCAGTTAGTATTCCGGGTGAGGCAAACACATTGCCAAGCGACGTCACAGCCAAAGCTGCGCGTGATGCAGGGATGACAGCGTATGAAGCAGACGGTGTTGACAGCGCTTTGAAAGCGATCTTCAAAGCATCGCCAAATGCGCGTGTGCTGATCTGCGGTTCACTTTATCTTGCAGGTCACGTGTTGCGGGAAAACGGTTAACAAAATCTTAATGTTTTCATCGTGTCCTGCTCAGATAATACAACCTTAGGTCTATATTGACCGCGAGAGTCCGAACGCCTAACTTATATTCAACGAAAACGGAAAAACGTTTCGAGCAGGTCTGAGTATTTCAAAGTCAGTCAAAGGCGCTTTTGCGTCAGCTATTTCTATAGCCGCTTTTTCCTTCGCGCTCGCGCCGCAGGGGGCAAAGGCAGATATCGCTTTGGGTCTCTCAAGCGTCGAGTTTGAATTTGGTGGGCAATCGCTGAGCATTCGACGTGCCGCAGACGGCGAAAGCAAACTGCCAAGCACCTATGCGCAATCAGATCGCACATGCCCAGAACATTGCATCGAGCCGGGCACAGCAGCGGCAGGCGTTAAAACCCTGACAGAACTCGAAGTGTTTGCGTTCATGCAGCAAAATGTTTCGCTCGGAACGGGACTTTTGATCGATGCGCGTTTGCCAACCGAATATGCCGATGGCACAATTCCTGGAGCGATCTCTGTTCCGGGCGCGACGCTCGTCGGGAACAACCCTTACCGCGAAGACTTGCTGCTCGCGCTGGGTGCTAAGGGCGCGATCGGCCAGATGGATTTCTCAGGTGCGTTCGATCTTTTGATTTTTGATGATGGACCTTGGTCGCCGACTGCGCGCCAAGCGGTTCAGCTGTTACTGGACGCCGGATATCCGGCGCAAAAGATCCTGTATTATCGGGGTGGTCTCCAGATGTGGCATGTTCTTGGACTATACACAGAGTCCTCGAGCACCCGACTTTTGACGGGTTGACGTCTGACCGTAGAACGATTCAGCTAACCGCATGATCCG
>NZ_MLCB01000153.1 GCF_001890925.1 Planktotalea frisia | reverse complement strand
TAATCGAGATATATCTCAAGCAGATTGAGGCCGTTGATGTTGAAGTCGCCGCATTGGATGTCAAAATCAAGAAAGGTGCATTGAAGAACGCTGAAGCGCGTAGGTTGCAAACCATGCCAGGTGTCGGTCCAATGTCCGCCATGGCCATTCAAGCCTTCTGCCCCCCCTGCCCAAAACTTTCGGAAGGGCCGAGACTTTGCAGCATGGCTTGGTTTGGTTCCCCGACAACATTCGACTGGCGGCAAAGATCGGCTCGGAAGGATTACGAAGATGGGTCAGCGAGATGTCCGCAAATTACTGATCATCGGCGCCATGTCTGTGATCAGCGCGTCTGAACGGAAAGGACATTGCGAAGATCCTTGGCTGGAGCGTATGCTAACAAAGAGACCGCGTATGGTTGTTGCAGTCGCATTGGCAAACCGAATGGCCAGACGGCTTTGGGCAATGATGACCAAAGAACGTGATTACGAAATTCAGGTCGTCGCCTAACCGCGCGGCCAGGATACCGGCAGGACTGAAAGGACGAAGGATAAGTTACGGAACACGACGATCATGAGATCGGCAGCGGAAAAACCAGGATAAGATTGTGGCCCTCGAGCCCGTTAATCTGATTTGGAACCGCGTCGCGTATCTCCATAAAGGCCCGCCGTCAGTGAAACGGCACTTCTGAGGCCGGACACATGACTGCACCTGATCTGCCCGTTCCAAGACCTTGAAATCGCTCACAGTAACCGGGGCATCCACACAAATCTTATGTT
>NZ_MLCB01000152.1 GCF_001890925.1 Planktotalea frisia | reverse complement strand
TCAGACAATTTCCGCGTCATAACCCATGAAAAAATTCGGGTTTTGGGGTAGCAGCGGTATACTGCATTTGATTTGAATATGCGTCGCCGCGAAGCGACCTGCAAGGGCCAAGCGTCACGGCACCGCATACAGCTTGCAGAGAGGTAACTTGCCCCGACGTGCCCCTTGTCCTAAGAGAGCATGAGAATACGCCGCGATTGGAATCGCGCTTCGCGTATCACCTGCAAAGAAAGTCACTGCCATGGCGCGCGGAAAAAAGATCTACGAAGGTAAGGCGAAAACCCTCTACGAGGGTACAGAGCCGGGGACTTTGATTCAATATTTCAAAGATGACGCGACTGCGTTCAACGCGGAAAAGAAAGACGTGATCGAGGGCAAGGGCGTGTTGAACAACATGCTGTCCGAGTATTTCATGGTCGGCCTTGGCAGTATTGGTGTGCCAACGCACTTTATCAAGCGCTTGAACATGCGTGAGCAATTGGTACGAACCTGCGAAATTGTGCCTTTGGAAATCATCGTGCGCAATTATGCTGCTGGGACGATGTCGACGCGTTTGGGCATTGAAGAGGGCACGCAATTGCCGCGCCCGATCATTGAATACTGCCTCAAGGACGACAAACTTGGTGATCCGCTGGTTTCGGAAGAGCATATTGCTGCCTTTGGTTGGGCCTCGCAGCAGGATATGGAAGATATTTTGTCGCTCGCTTTGCGCGTAAACGATTTTCTTTCTGGCATCATGTATGGCGTTGGCATCAAACTGATCGATTTCAAAATCGAGATTGGTCGCGTGTATGAGGGCGACTTTCAACGTTTGATCCTCGCAGACGAGATTAGCCCTGATAGCTGCCGTTTGTGGGATATGGAGACGGGTCAAAAGCTCGACAAAGACGTATTCCGCCGCGATCTTGGCTCTCTTACAGATGCGTATACTGAAGTCGCGCGCCGCCTTGGCGTGCTGCCAAAGAACCAACAGCCGGTGACCAAGCCGACTTTGATCAACTAACTGCGATTAACCCACTTTAGATTTACGAACACCGCAAAGGACTTATCGATGAAAGCTCGTGTACATGTCATGTTGAAAAATGGTGTCTTGGATCCGCAGGGCGAAGCTGTGCGCCATGCATTGGGCGCGCTCGGCTTTGACGGTGTCGAAGGCGTGCGTCAGGGTAAAGTGATCGAACTTGATCTGGCCGCTGGCACGACAGAGGCGCAAGTCAACGAGATGTGCGAGAAGCTGCTCGCCAATACAGTCATCGAATCCTACACGGTGGAGCTGAGCTGATGCGCGCGGCGGTCATAACATTCCCGGGATCAAACTGTGATCGCGATCTTGCCGTTGGGCTTGAGATGGCAGGCGCAGAGGTCACGCGCGTCTGGCACAAAGACAGCACACTGCCAGAAGGTATTGACCTTGTAGGAATACCCGGTGGTTTTTCTTACGGTGATTATCTGCGCTGTGGTGCGATTGCGGCGAACTCGCCGATTTGTTCTGCCGTGAAAACCCACGCTGAAAAGGGTGGATACGTTTTCGGTGTTTGCAATGGTTTTCAAGTGCTGACAGAGACGCGTCTTTTGCCCGGTGCTTTGATGCGCAATGCAGGGCTGAAGTACATCTGCAAGACCGTTGGTCTTGAAGTCGGCACGTCTGATAGCGATTTTTTGAATAATTACACTGCGGGCCAGATTATTCAGGTGCCAATTGCGCATCATGATGGCAACTACACCGCCACGTCGGATGAACTTGATCGTCTTGAAGGCGAGGGGCGCGTGGCGTTTCGATATGCTGACAATCCCAATGGATCGGATCGTGATATCGCGGGGATCACATCTGCGAATGGTCGCGTGCTTGGCATGATGCCGCATCCAGAGCGCGCGATGGAAGACGCACATGGATCAGCAGATGGTGCGCGGCTTTTTGCTGGTTTGATCGGGGCGATGGCGACTGCGTGAGCCAGCTGACTTGAGCGATCCTGATCTGCGCATTAGCATCAGCCCCATGAGCGACGCGCCCACATCACTGTCAGAGCCTCTCAAACCCAAGCGGGTCGCACGCAAATCTGCGCGTTTTGACCCTTGGCGTGCGCGCTTTTTCTTGTTCGGGCTGATCGTTCTTGCGGGTGTGACCGTCTTTATGAGCAACCGTTTTCTGACGGATCGCTTTACGGAAACCACACGAAATCGCGCTGAACTGCGCCTCGCGCTTTATAGCGGAAATATCCTCTCTGAGCTGCGCCGTAATTCTATCGTGCCGCAGTTGCTCGCGCGTGACCCTGCTTTGATTGGGGCATTGAACTCAAACGATTTTACAAATTCAACGCAGCGTTTGATAAGTTTCGTCGAAGAAATCGGCGCTGCATCGTTGATGCTTTTGGACAGTGATGGCCGTTCTGTTGCCGCGACAGACCGCAATCGTTTGCAATCCTTGCACCGCTCGGATCAGTATTTTGTCGATGCACTGCGTTCAAAAGACACGGTTTTTTCGCTTATGCCACGTGAATCCGGCGGTTATTCGTTCACCTATTCCCGACGCGTTGAAGCCAACAATGATGTGTTGGGGGTCGTTGTGGTTGAAGTCGATCTACAAAAGTTCGAGCGCGCATGGGCGGGGATCTCGGATGCTGTGTTGATCACTAATTCCGAGGGTACAATTGTTCTTTCCACCGAACCGCGCTGGCGTGGCCTCACAGAAGAGGATGCGTTGCAACGGCAACCACCCTCCGGTGCAATCAGCCGTGCGATCCAAGCGACCGCTGATTGGGGCGCCGTGCCAGGGGATGCGTATCTGCGCGGCGAGGCATTGATGCGCTCACAAGCGCGCGTGCCGTTTCGCGGCTGGCAGATCGCCAGCTTCACATCCTATGCGTCCGTGCGTGAACGTGTGAACGGCGTGCTCGCGCTCGAAATCATGGGATTCGCAATCCTTTTGGCGCTCTCTTTTTACTTTTTGAACCGCAAGACAGCTGTGCGCATGGCGCTGTTCCAGCGCGAGTCGGCAGAACTTCGCCAACTTAACATACGCTTGCAGCGAGAAGTCGCCGAACGCCAAAAAGTGCAAGAGAACCTCGCGTTCGCTGAACAGACCCTCGCACAAAGCTCCAAGCTTGCCGCCTTGGGCGAGATGTCGGCGGCGGTCAGCCACGAGTTGAACCAGCCACTCGCGGCGATGAAAACGTATCTTGCCGGAGCCAAGCTTTTGGTTGGACGCGGTCGCCCTGATGAAGCGCTCGCCAGCTTTCAACGCATTGACGATTTGATAGGGCGCATGGGCGCGATCACGCAGCAACTCAAAAGCTATGCGCGCAAGAGCGGGGACGAGCTTGTCCCAGTAAACCTTGGGGATGCGTTGGCCTCTAGCCTGTCAATGATGGAGCCACAACTGCGTCAACGGCTTGTCCAAATCAACAAAACGCTCCCTCAGGAACCTGTGATGGTGTTGGGGGATCGGGTGCGTGTGGAACAGGTGATGATCAACCTTTTGCGCAATGCTTTGGATGCAACCAAATCGGTTGAGGACCCACAGGTTGATGTGCTGCTCGCCGCAGGTGAAACTGCGATCCTGACCGTGCGCGACAACGGGCAGGGGATCGAGGACCTCGATGCACTGTTTGAGCCGTTCTACACCACCAAACAGCCCGGCGACGGGGTTGGGCTGGGCCTTGCCATTTCTTCGGGTATCGTCAACGACTTGGGCGGACGAATGACTGCGCGCAACGCAGCGCAGGGCGGCGCGGTCTTTGAAATCCGTTTGCCGATATTACATGAGTCAACAACGAGCTTAGATGAGACGAACTTGGATGAGGCGCTCGTCGCCAAACCCGCAGCGGAGTAGAAGATATGGCCAATGCAATGAAGATCGCGATCGTCGATGACGAAAAAGACATGCGTCAGTCCATCTCACAGTGGCTCGCACTTTCGGGCTATGACACCGAGACCTTTGCGTCTGCCGAGGATGCTCTGGCAGGGATCAGCACAGACTACCCTGGTATCGTGATCTCCGACATTAAAATGCCCGGCATGGACGGGATGCAATTTCTGAAAAAGTTGATGAGCACAGACAGTGCCTTGCCTGTGATCATGATCACAGGCCACGGGGATGTTCCGATGGCGGTGAATGCGATGCGGATTGGCGCATTTGATTTCTTGGAGAAACCTTTCAACCCTGACCGCATGTCCGAATTGGCAAAGAAGGCAGCGAACGCGCGTCGTTTGACTTTGGATAATCGCGCTTTGCGCCGTGAGCTTTCCGATGGCGGTCAGCTTATGAAGAAGTTGATCGGCGCGTCGCCTGTCATGGAACGCTTGAAGGAAGACATCTTGGATCTAGGGCAGGCTGATGGGCATGTCCTGATTGATGGGGAAACCGGAACTGGCAAAACCCTGATCGCGCATGCCTTGCATGCCGTGGGCAGTCGCGCGGGCAAACGCTTTGTGCTCGTATCGTGTGCTGCGATGGATGAGGACGCTTTGGCGAAACGGCTTTTTGGTCCTGTTGCACCCGAAGATCCCTATCTTCCCGCAATAGAAGAAGCGCGTGGCGGCACGTTGGTGCTTGAGGACATTGAAGCACTCAGCGATCCTCTCCAAGCGCGCTTGCTCAGCGTTATCAACGAGCAAGGCACACCCGCTGAAACCCGCATTATCGCGATTTCCAACTTGCAAGAGCAGGATCGCACCTGCGAAGATGCGCTGCGCTCTGATCTATTCTATCGCCTTGCCGCTTTGCGCATCACAATCCCACCTCTGCGGGCACGGGGGGAAGACATTCTGTCTCTGTTCACACGCCTCTCTGAGCAATTCGCGGAAGAGTATGGCTGCGATGCCCCTGACGTATCTGCACAAGAGGCGGCGCAGCTGCTCCAAGCGCCGTGGCCGGGCAACGTGCGTCAGTTGATCAACATCGCTGAACGCGCGGTTTTGCAGACCCGTCGTGGGTCTGGCACGATTGCGTCGCTGTTGATGAATGATCACGATGAGATGACGCCGGTGATGACGACCGAGGGCAAACCACTTAAAGAATACGTTGAGGCGTTCGAGCGTATGTTGATCGATAACACGATGCGTCGTCATAAAGGCTCTATCGCTGCGGTGATGGAAGAGCTTTGCCTGCCTCGCCGAACGTTGAATGAGAAAATGGCCAAATATGGCCTGCAACGCTCTGATTACCTGTGATCTTATTGAGCGGCTGCGCCGCGCTCGTTTATTAGAAAAAAAGGGGCGCTGCCCCGTCCATCAAGATGGACTCCCCGGGATACTTCTAAAAAGGGGAAGTTAAGGCTTTGTGCGCTTCCTCTCTTGTTAAATATCCCGGGGTCTGGGGCTGGCCCCAGTCTTTGCTATAAATAATTAGGAACGCTTGATCGCTAAGAGCCAAAGAGCAAACAAGCTTAAAGAGGCAAGCATATTCCAGCTTGCCATGGATAAGGTGAACAACTCCAAAGGCACATCATCGCATCTTATGAGCGGGGCTGACATAATCTGCGCCATGAGATCGTCCGTGCTCAATTCGCTGATCGACCCTGAAGTACAGGACGTTGGTCCTTCCCACCATTTGCGTTCAACGCCAGTGTGATACCCACCGATAACAGCCGTAGTTAGCGCTGCAAGTGCGCCCAGAGCAGGAAGTGCGCGACCTGTAAAATACAGTGCAAGTAAGCCTATAACGATTGCAATAATATGGGGATAGCGCTGCCAGTAACAAAGCTTACAGGGCGGCATTTCTCCAATATACTGAAACCCCAGAGCGCCGAGCATCAAGGCGGCCGAGCCGCCAGCAGCGAGAAGGATTGCAAAACGCCGCGTCATAGGAACTTCAACGCAGCAAAGCCGCCGACAAGCATGACAACAAATAGAACGAACATCAAAGGAAGTCGCTTCTCGATGAACGTCCTGATCGGTTCACCGTATTTCCAAAGCAGCAATGCTACGATGTAAAAGCGCAAACCGCGTGCGATGATCGCAGTAACGATAAAGGTACCAAGCGACATGCCAGTCCAACCGGACATGATCGTGATCACCTTAAATGGGAAGGGCGTGAGCCCCGCGGTCAAAACAGCCCAGAACCCAAGATCATTAAAGCGTGTGCTGAAGTCTGCCATCGCATCTGCCTTGCCAAGGCTTTGCAGTATCGGCAATCCGATCTGCTCATAAGCAAGCGCGCCAATCGCGTATCCTAAAAGCCCGCCAAGGACTGACGCGACCAATGCAACGCTTGCAATAAGCCAAGCGCGCGAGGGACGTGCCAGAATCATCGGAATCATGAGGATGTCCGGTGGAATCGGAAAAAATGAGCTTTCGATGAAAGCTACGAATGCCAAGAACCAAAGCGCATGTCTGTGTTCAGCCCAAGATAAGGTCATGTCGTATAGTTTTCTTAGCATTCTGCGCACTCCTTGGCCTAAATGCAGTGACCATGTGCAAGCAAAGCGGTCAAGGGGGCAGGGCGTGCATTTTCTTTGAATTTGCTTGTTGTCAGGACTGGACCCCGCTCAAGAGCAACGCTAAAGAGAGCACATTGTGCCCAAGTGGCGGAATGGTAGACGCAGGGGATTCAAAATCCCCCGCCTTAACGGGCGTGCCGGTTCGAGTCCGGCCTTGGGTACCAACTTGCTTTTGCAAGTTTCCGCAATCCTTCTAGTTCGTTGATTTTTAGTGGGCTTGCCAAATGGCATGCGCTTCTTGCAAACCAGAGCGCGAGATATCTTTCGATATTTTGTGAGTGATTCTGATTGTCTTGACCTCACTTTACAAGTCTGAGGATAACAATCCTTGGAATTTACAACGTTTGCATAGTATCTGGAAACAACTTAGCCATATTTCGAAATTTTTTTTATTGAGGCAGTCAAAATTTTGTCAAAAGGTTAATTGTTTCGTCTTTCGCTACATTACTGTTTTTACGGAGGATTGTATCGGGACTGTCACGAGTTTGACGGAAAAAACGGAATTTTTCCTAAAGTGGAGCCTTTTTTGACGGCAGTTTAATCAGAAAGTTGACGCTGGGTCGCGACTTTTCCCATGTTAGCTCGTTCCAAATAGTTTAAAAGTGTAAATACTGATTGCTGCGTGCCCAAGGCGCGTTAGTAAGGAGAGTGTCCAACTGGTGGATGCTCTGTATAACGATACTGATCCAGAGGGTGATCCGTTGACAATCACCGCGGCGACAGCGCCGAACGGGACTGTCACGATTGCGCCTGATGGTAGCTCTGTCACTTATACGCCGGACGCTGGTTTTGAAGATGACGTGGACACGATCACCTACACCATTTCCGATGGAAATGGCGGCACGGACACGACGACCATTCAGGTTCTTGTTGGCACACCGCCACTTGACGGAATTGTTGAAGGGACACCTGGTGGCGAATACATCGGTGAAGACGATCCGACGACAGGCGCTGTTGATCCATATCTTGGTGACCCTGAGGGCGATCAAGTCGACAACGACGATGCAATCGATCCTGAGGCCGGATCAAATGACGATGTGATCCAAGCGGGTGGCGGCGACGATACGATTGAAGCTGGCGAAGGCAACGACAACGTCGATGCAGGCGAAGGCGACGATATCATTGATGCTGGCGACGGTGACGATTTCGTCCTTGGTGATGGCTTCGGTGATCCGCTCACTGTAAACGGTAGCGATAGCATCGATACCGGCGATGGTGACGACACGGTCTTCGCGGATGACTTTGCTTCACCTTCACCAGGCGGTAACGACACTGTCACAACTGGCGATGGAAACGACTCCGTTGGCACTGGCGGCGGTGATGATGTCATCGACACGAGCGGAACTATCCCGCTTATTGATGAGGCACCGTTCCCGTCTATTCCAACGGATGATGATCCTGAAGATGACCGCGACTTTGTTGATGCGGCCGAAGGCAACGATCTTATCACAACGGGCGACGACGCTGATACGATTATCGGTGGCGAAGGCGATGATACGATCTTCTCCGGTATCGACGACGATTCTATCACTGGTGACGGCGGCAACGACTCGATTATCGATGTTCAAGGTGCCGACTTTATTGACGGTGGCGACGGCGACGATACGATCAACGCTGGTGTGGACACGTTCACGGATTATGTTGGTAACGATCCCAACTTGCCGATCACGGACAGTGGTATCACATTCGTAACCGATCCAAGTCAGGACGATGGCCGAGACACAGTCTTTGGCGGCGCAGGGAATGACTTTATCACAACTGGCGATGATGCAGACAGCATCGACGGCGGCGACGATAACGACACGATCTTTGCGGGTATCGACGACGACACAGTCCGCGGTGGAGCAGGTGACGACAGCATTGAAGGTGGCCACGGTGCCGACACCATTCCTTTTGGCGACGGCGATGACTACATCGATGCGGGTCACACAAGCACTGTCACATTGTTCGAAGACGAGCCTGATGCAACAGAGCCTGTCGGCCTTGAGCTGAACGACCGTGACGTTGTCACAGGTGGTGCGGGTAATGACACTATCTTTGGTGGCGATGACGATGACATCCTCTCTGGTGGCAACGGCAACGACAGCATTGACGGTGGCATCGACGAAGACACCATTGATGGCCAGAACGGCAACGATGTTCTGATTGGTGGCGACGGGGACGACTCAGTTCTTGGTGGTGCCGGTACGGACTCGATCACAGGTGATGATGGATCCGATACCATCGACGGCGGTAGCGGAAACGATACCATCACAGGTGGCGCGGATGCGGATAATATCTTTGGTGGCGCTGGCGAAGACAGCATCATCGGGGCAACCTCAGGCGATACCATTGACGGTGGCGAAGGTCCGGTGGACTTCGACGTTCTCGACCTGACAGGTGCGGGTGAGCTAGAAAACGCAGGTGGTCGTGTCACGGTCACTTACGATGCTCCGGGCTCTGAGGGTGGTGTTGTCAACTTCTTGGATGCCGCGGATGTGGTCACAGGAACGGCACGCTTCGATAACATCGAAAACGTCATTCCTTGCTTCACGCCGGGTACCATGATTGCGACACCGACCGGTGAACGTGCTGTGGAAGACCTTAAAGTCGGAGATCGTGTCATCACACGGGACAACGGCATTCAGGAAATCCGCTGGTGCGGTGCAAAAGATCTGAGTGCCGCACAACTTGCCGCTAATGATCACTTGCAGCCAGTTCTGATCCAAGCGGGTGCGCTTGGGGATAACCTGCCAGAGCGTGACATCCTTGTGTCTCCGCAGCACCGTATGTTGCTGACGACAGATCAGGCGACAATGTACTTTGAAGAGCGCGAAGTTCTCGTGGCGGCAAAGCACTTGACGATGCTGGATGGTGTGGACCGTGTGGAGAGCTCCGGCACCACATATATCCACATCATGTTCGAGCAGCATGAAGTTGTTCTGTCCAACGGCACATGGTCTGAAAGCTTCCAGCCGGGTGAATACACACTCGACGGCATCGGCAAAGAGCAGCGCGACGAAATTCTGGAACTCTTCCCAGAACTCGCCACGCAGGTCGGTACCGAAGCGTATCAGTCTGCACGTCGCACACTGAAGAAATACGAGGCTGCCCTTTTAATCGGGTAAAGTCCCCCTGTCGGGGCCAAAGTCTCAACCTAATATGCAGCTCTGATGTGCAGGGGGCTGCCCATCAGAAATGAAAAGAGGCGGGAAACCGCCTCTTTTTGTGTAACAAAAGCATCGCTTTGCTCATGATTAAGAATGGCGCGCTTGATAGGTTTTTCCCCTGTTTGCGATACGTTAGGGGGCCTAAGTTAAAGAAGCAGCGCATATGCGCGCTGTGTGTTGTTTTGTCTTGGGGGACAAAAGACGCCATTGATTAATGGAACACCAGGAGCGGATACGCTTCAGGGAAGTGCAACCGATGATACAATTCTTGACGGCGCAGGCGCGGACTTGCTGTCTGGTGAAGGTCTTGATGACTTAATCGACGGCGGCTCTGGCGATGACACGCTCTTTGGCGATGCAGGCGTTGGAACCGCGCCCGGCAATGATGCGTCACCTATCGATCTGTCGCTGAGCAATCTGGTCTCGGACAGCTTTTCTGGTAACAATAACGCTCAAATCGGTGATGTGGCAATCTATGCTTACGTCGCTGAGCTTGCCGATGGCTCGTCGGTCTCTGCGCGTTTGGTATTCACGGCGACAAACAACTCAAATCTCAACGTGGACATGCCCGGCTTTAATGGGGCCGAAATCCTTCTGAATAGCGGATTTGGGCGGGTTCCTGCGGGCGCTGAAGCGACCTTCCGTTTGGAGTTCTTTGATCCGCTTACAGGCGACCCCATCGCGCTTAACTCTGTCGCGACTTTTAACGATCTTGATCGCAACAGCCCTGGTAATGAAGAGTCGGTCACGCTCGATACAACAAGCTTTACCAATTTTTCTGTAACAGCTGACACGTCGCTCGATGTCGTCACTGGACCCGGATTTGTGACCGCCTTTGGAACTGAGGGAAATAGCCCCGCAGACACCAATGCGTGGTTTAGTGCTGGCTTTGAGAACCGTGAATTTATCGAATTTACGCTCGGTGCGCGCTCTTCTCCGTCCGGCTTTACGATGAGCGGTGATCTTATTCCTGATCCAGTCATCACCGAAGTCGAAGCGGGCGATGACACGCTTTTAGGCGGTGAGGGAAATGATCTGATCCTCGGGCAGGGCGGCGATGACAGCCTTGTTGCGGGTGCTGGCGATGACTGCGTCGAGGGTGGCGATGGCATGGACACCATCGTCGGTGGTACCGGCACGGATACGCTGAATGGCGGGAATAATTCTGACCTTTTCACTTTCGACGGCCCCGGCGATCATGTGATCAGAGGTGGCGAAGATGCAGACGGCTCGGACATCGATGTCATCGATCTGAGCGGAATAAACGCACGCGTCATTCAGGCAGGCCCCGAAAGTGGTTTGATCGAATTTCTCGATGCGGGTGGCGCTGTCATCAACACAGCCTTTTACTCAGAGATTGAACAGATTATCTGCTTCACGCCACACGCAGGCATTATGACGCCGCAAGGGCAGAAACGAGCAGATGCGTTGCGTGTTGGTGACAAGGTGGTCACGCGCGACAGTGGCGCAAAAGAATTGGTCTGGATCGGTCAGAAAACGCTGCAGCACGGTAAGATGATCGCGCAGCCAGAACTGGCCCCTGTGATGATCCAAGCGGGCGCTTTGGGCAATGGTTTGCCAGAGCGCGGCCTTACGGTGTCGCCAAATCACCGCATTTTGATGCGGGAAGATGTGAACAATATGTTGTTCGACACACCCGAAGTTCTGATTGCGGCAAAGCATTTGGTGGGTCGTCCGGGCATTACTCAGGCGACGCCAAAGGCGGTGACCTACATGCATTTGATGTTTGAGAATCATGAATTGATTATGTCCGATGGCACATGGACGGAGAGCTTCCAACCTGCGGAATATTCGCTGAACGGAGTGGAATCAGAGCAAAGAAAAGAGCTTTTGGCAATTTTTCCTGAACTTAAGACGTCAGAAGGTTTGCAAAACTACACCTCTGCACGCCGTTCTTTGAAAGGTTTTGAGGCTGACCTTCTAATGTCTGAATTGTAAATTGCCGCGAGTGCATCTTGGGATTGTTTTTGAGGTGCGTTTTTGGGTGTTGCCACTAGCGCAACACTGAGTTGCCTCATTTGCGCCGCCTTACGTAAGCAAAAGTCACGTCATAACGATGACTACGGCCCAAGGGCTTACGAAAGACAAACCTGATTAGTGAATACGGTTGCAATTTAGTTCTTCGCAAGTCAGTTAAGCCCGTTATGTGCGCAGACCTTGGTGCGGTGCCCCAAACACTGCACCAAGCCGCCGCTTATTGCCCATGCTTTACGCCGGGCACTTTGATCAAAACAAATTTTGGCGAAGTGGCCGTTGACATGCTGACAACAGGCATGCAAGTCCTCACGCGCGACAATGGCTATCAGCCTGTCATTTGGGTCGGTCGGCGCGAACTTGGCGATGCTGATCTGATCGCAACGCCTGAGCTTAAACCGATCAAAATTATTCACGGCGCGCTTGGGCAAGACTTGCCTGAGCGGGACACTGTGGTTTCACCTCAGCACAGAATGTTGCTGAGCAATGCGCAAATTCGCGAGTGGTTTGACGCTGATGAAGTGCTTGTTGCCGCGCACTTGCTTACTTGCTTTGAGGGGGTTACGCGCGAGGATGTTTCGCAAGTCACCTATATTCACTTCATGTTCGAACAGCATGAAATTGTGCTCGCTGACGGAGCGTGGTCCGAAAGCTTTCAACCCGGTGACATGCGTCTCGGTGCGATGGATCAACGTCACCGTGAAGAGCTTTTGACAATTTTCCCTGAACTCGAAATTGACACGCAAGAAAAATACCCTGCGGCCCGCAAAAGCGTCAGCGCCGACGATATGATGCGCGCGGTCCTCTCAGAGGAGTGATGCGCGCCACTCGGCCCAAGCTTCTGGCGTATCTAAGTCAAGCCGCGCGCGGTTGCCGTCAAGCTTAACTGTCACAACACTTTCGCGATGCGTTTCCATGATTTTAGCGGCACCACGATCCCCTGAAAGCTGTGCAAATTCGGACAAAAGCCGTTTTGGAAAAATGACAGGATGCCCGCTTATACCATCTTGGGTCGCGGCTTGAACAATGTGCTCGAGGTTTCCATTGAAAACGCCAATCAAGGTCACAAGATCATCCGTTTCGATCGCAGGCATATCCGGCGGCAAGATCATGACGCCCTCGCTGAGATGTTGAACCGCGCTTATTCCATTGCGCAAGGATGCCGCCATGCCTTCGCTTGCATCTGGCACTTCCAATAGGCGTACGTCACTCGTTCGCAGGGCATGCGCGCGAGGATGATCTAAGCTTGGCACTGTCACGATGACTTCCATTCCAGCACGTTTTGCGCGCTGTGCAATGACTGCAAGACAGGGAATGGCGTTTATCAGTTCCATCAGTTTGTCACCGCCGCGCATGCGCGATGACGCACCCGCAGCTGGCAACAAACAGGTCAGCGTCATGTGCCGCGCATCCGTGCACCATCTGCGTCGAACAATGGTTCAGTGATCAAAGTGGCTTTACGCATGTGCCCGAGTATTTCGATTTCGACCTCTAAACCCGCCTGAGCCATTTCGCGCGGGATCAAGGCCTGTGCGATGCTCTTACCTGCATAATGCGAATAGCCGCCAGAGGTGCAAAAACCCACTACTATGCCATCAATCCAGATCGGCTCATACCCAACAACGTCAGCGTTATTTGCATCGACCTCAAACGCACAAAGCTGGCGGGCAGGGGGCGTTGCACGCTCCGCTTCTGCCGCCGCGCGCCCAATGAAATCGGTGTTCTTTTTGAAGCTGATGAAGCGAGCCATACCAGTCTCTGCCGCGGTGTAGTCTGGCGAAAATTCCGAGAGCCAGGAACCAAAGAACTTATCGAGACGCAAGCTCATCATCGCGCGCATCCCGAAAGGCTGCATGCCGTGGGCCTGCCCTTCGTTCCAAAGTGTCCACCAAAGCTGGCGTTGCGCCATCGGGTCGCAATAAATCTCGTAACCCAGATCGCCCGTGTAGCTGACGCGCTGCACAAGACAGTCAGTCATCCCGACGCACATTTTGCGCACATCCATAAAGCGCATGTCGCTAATGTCCGTGCGTGTGCAGGCCGCCAAGACCTTGCGCGCATTCGGCCCTGCAATCTGGAAACCATTACGCTTGTCCGAGATGTTCTCGAAACGCACACCTTCGCTCATATTCTGCTCAAACCAACGCGTATGAAACGCCTGACTGCCATAGCTCGCGGTGAGCTGGAATTCTTCTTCACTTAGACAAGACACAGTAAAATCCCCGATCAAACGCCCCTTGGGGGAAAGCATCGGAGTAAGGCTAAGTCGCCCTTGTTTGGGAATGCGTCCCGCCATGATGCGATTTAGCCACGTTCGCGCATTTGGACCTGTGATCAGATATTTACCAAAGTTATGTACTTCGTTGATACCAACCGCGTGGCGCACCGCATGTACCTCACGCGCGGTTGCATTGAACGCGTCAGAGCGGCGGAAAGAGGGCGTTTCATAGCTCGGCTCGCCATCCTCGCGCGCGAAATAATTCGCGACCTCAAGTCCGAATTGCTGCCCCCACACCGCACCCATATCGCTGAAAGTGTCATACATTGGCGTTGTGCGAAATGGACGCGCAGCGGGGAGTTCTTCGTTCGGATAGGCAACGGAAAAGCGTTTCTGATAATTCTCGATCACCTTCGGCAAAGTGTACCCGGGCGTGATCACATCTTGGCCAAAACGCGCCACATCCATCGCGAATGTATCGCGCTCTGTTTCGCCCTCGATCATCCATTGTGCGAGCATCAGACCGACACCGCCGCCTTGGCTAAAGCCTGCCATGACACCACTCGCGCTCCAATAATTGCGCAGGCCCGGCACAGGTCCAACCAGGGGATTACCGTCTGGCGCAAAGGTGAACGGGCCGTGAATAACCGACTTGATGCCAGCTGTTTCGAGCACCGGAAAGCGCTTGTACGCGAACGCGATACTGTCTTCGATCTTGTCGTAATCATCCGGCAAAAGCTCATGGCCGAAGTCCCAAGGCGTGCCATCGACAGCCCAAGGTCGACAAGGCTGTTCATAAAAACCGATACACAAACCACGCCCTTCTTGGCGCAAATAGCTCTCGCCCGCAGGGTCCATCACATGAGGGTGCTCGCTACCCATCTCGTAGATTTCAGGAATATCATCGGTGACAATATATTGATGCTCCATCGGGTGCAGTGGCAGATAAACCCCAGCCATTTCAGCCACTTCGCGCGCCCAAAGACCGCCTGCGTTGACCACATGCTCTGCATGGATCGTGCCTTTATCAGTCACAACATCCCACGTGCCATCGGGACGCTGGTTGGTCTCGATCACCTTTGTATGCGTCTCAATCGTAGCGCCACCCATGCGCGCGGCTTTGGCGTACGCATGAGTCGTGCCTGACGGGTCGAGATGCCCATCAAGTGGGTCATAAAGCGCGCCGAGAATGCCATCAGTATTCGTCACAGGCGCGATCTTTTTGATCTCTTCAGGGCCAACGATTTCCGTCTCGAGCCCCATGTAGCGATGCTTTGCGCGCTCCGCGAGCAGCATGTCAAAGCGTTCTTGGTTGTCCGCCAGCGTGACGCCGCCCACATGGTGCAGACCGCAAGACATGCCTGTAAGCTCTTCTAATTCCTTATAAAGTTTGATTGTGTAGCCCTGCAACGCCGCCATATTTGTGTCGCCATTTAAGGTATGAAATCCACCCGCGGCATGCCATGTCGAGCCAGAGGTCAACTCGGAGCGCTCAATGAGCATCACGTCGGACCAACCAAGCTTTGTGAGATGGTACAAAACGCTGCATCCGACAACGCCGCCGCCGATGACAGCTACTCTGGTGGTGGATTTCATGAGCAATTTCCTTAACCAAACTGGGTGCCACGATTTTTCTAGAAAAATCGCAGCGCCCGTTGCTCTGTTGCGACACATAATGTCGCCTTTTTTCTATTTGACCGCTTTGATCAAGTTAGGCTCACTTAAAACGCAGCTTCGGGAGTTAAGCAATGCGCACTACGGCACAAGCAGTCGTCATCGGGGGCGGCGTGATCGGCTGCTCCATTCTTTACCACCTCACCAAACTCGGCTGGTCCGATGTGGTCTTGTTAGAGCGCAATGAGTTGACCTCAGGCTCGACATGGCATGCGGCAGCAAACATTCATGGACTGCACGACAGCACCAACATTAGCCGCATCCAGCACTATACGATGAACCTTTATAATGCGCTCGAAGAAGAAACCGGCCAATCTTGCGGCGTATTCCAACCAGGTTCGCTCTACCTTGCCCAAACCGAGGCACGCGTGCACCAACTGCGCTTGCAAGCGGCCAAGGCCAAGCTTTACGGCATGAATTTCTATGAAATATCCATTGAGGAAGCCAAAGAACTCAACCCGATGGTGAACTATGACGGCATCAAATGTGTGATGTATGAACCCGATGGCGGCAATGTAGACCCTTCAGGCGTGACCAACGCATACGCTGTCGGTGCGCGCCAACGCGGCGGCGAAATCAACCGTTTCACGCCTGTCACCGCGACTGAGCCTCAACCCGATGGCTCATGGATCGTCAAAACCCCGAAAGGCGACATTCACACGCAATGGGTGGTAAATGCCGCGGGCCTTTGGGGGCGCGAAGTGGCGGCGATGGCGGGGATAACATTGCCTTTGCAACCCACAGAGCATCAGTATTTCGTCACAGAAAGCATCCCAGAAGTCGAAGCGTCAGAGCGTCGTCTCCCGTCTGTTTCAGATCGCGACGGCGAGTATTATTTGCGCCAAGAGGGGCAAGGCTTACTGGTCGGTGCGTATGAAAAAGACATGAAATTCTGGGCGGAAGAGGGCACGCCGCTCGATTTTGCGCATGAGCTTTTTCCTGATGATCTCGAACGCATCGAAGAAAATATGATGAATGCAATCGAGCGTGTTCCTGCTGTCGCCGATGCAGGCATCAAACGCGTGATCAACGGCCCGATGATCTGGTCACCGGATTCCAACGTGCTCTTTGGTCCTGTGCCAGAACTTGATAACTATTTCTGCTGCAACGGAATTATCCCCGGGTTTTCGCAATCCGGTGGCATGGGTCTCATGGCGGCGCAGTGGATTATCGAGGGCGAAACCCAATACGACATGTTCGGTTGGGACGTTGCGCGCTTTGATACATGGGCCGACAAAGCTTTCACCAAAGCGCGGGTCGAGGACAGTTACGCGCATCGTTTCGCAATCCATTTCCCTAACGAAGAACGCGCAGCTGGCCGCCCCACGCGCATGCGCCCCGCCTATGCCAAACAGGTGGAACTCGGCGCGGTTTTTGGCCTAAATGCTGGTTGGGAGCACCCACTTTGGTTTTCCGATCAGAAGGGCGCAAGCGACACCAACGGTTTCACGCGTCAAAATTGGTGGGGGCCTGTGGGTGAGGAATGCAAAATGTTGCGCGAGCATGCGGGCATCATCGATATTTCTAATTTCGCAAAATACATCTGCAAAGGCGTGGGCGCTTCCGAGTGGCTCAACGCGATCTTCGCCAACAACATGCCCAAAGCGGTCGGGCGCTCCTGCCTCACGCCCCTTATTGGGAAACGCGGCGGGATCGCAGGCGATTTCACGGTGACTAAAATTGGCGACGATGAGTTCTGGATTATCGGATCCGGCATGGCCGAGCGCTATCACAAACGCTTCTTCAAGCAAATGCCCCTGCCTGTAGGCACAATTTTCGAGAGCAAAACCAACGAGATATGCGGCTTTAACATCGCAGGCCCCAAGTCACGAGACATGTTGCAGCGCATGACAAACGCTTCACTTGCCAACGATGACTTTCCCTTCATGCGCTCTCAACGCATTGAACTCGCTGGCGTGGATGTGCTTGCGCTGCGCGTCAGCTTTACAGGTGATCTCGGCTGGGAGCTCCACTGCGCTGAGGCAGATCAAGCGCGGCTATACGATGCTCTCCTAACAGTCGGAAAAGACTTCAACGCAGGCCCTGTTGGCGGTCGCACGTTGATGAGTTTGCGCGTCGAAAAAGGTTATGGTTCATGGAGCCGCGAATACAGCCCTGAATATTACCCGCAAGAGGTTGGCTTGGATCGCCTGTGCAAAATGGAGAAAGACTTCCTGAACAAAGAGGCTGTCGCAGAAACCCTTGCCCAAAAAGCGCGCGAGCATATGGTGTTGCTGCACCTGCATGAACAGGACGTCACAGCCTCAAACGCAGATGCGACAGGGGGGGAGCCGATTTTCAAAGACGGTATAGGCATCGGTCGCGTCACGTCGGGGACATATGGCTACACTGTTGGTATGAGCCTCGCGCTTGGTTTCGTGAAAAACGCTCAAGCTGGCGATAGCGTCGAGGTCATGGTGCTTGGTCAACCTCACCGGGCAACCATTCTAAGCGAACCACCCTTTGATCCAACAGGCGCGCGCTTGCGCTCATAAACCGGTCCTCGTCTTCCCCTTTTTATAAGTATCCCGGGGGAGGCTCAGCTTGCTGAGACGGGGGCAGCGCCCCTCTTGCGTAGGGTGCGTGATTTCACGCACCCACCCTTCTTAAGGGCGTTCACTTTTCTCGAACTTGGGCAACATCGCACTGAAATCTTTGCCCAAACCGTCTTCATCTTCAACAAATTGCGCATAAAGCGCCTGCGCCATTGCGCCCATCGGCGTGTCCGCCTTAACCGCGATCGCTGCTTCTTGGGACAAGCGCAAATCTTTAAGCATCAATTCGGCCGCAAATCCAGGTTTGTAGTCATTGTCTGCGGGACTTTCGGGGCCAACGCCGGGGGCAGGGCAATAGGCGTTCATGCTCCACGAATAGCCCGAGGATGTGCTCACCACATCAAACATCTTCTGGCGATCCAGCCCAAGTTTGTCGGCCAGCGCAAAGCTCTCGCAGGTCGCGATCATCGTCGCACCTAGGATCATGTTGTTGCAAATCTTTGCGGCCTGACCATTGCCGGATGCACCGCAATGCACGCTTTTTTGACCCATAATTTCAAAGAGCGGCAATGCTTTGGTATAACCTTCATCCGTGCCACCAACCATAAATGTCAGAGTCCCAGCTGATGCGCCACCAATGCCCCCCGATACAGGCGCGTCCAGTGACAGAACGCCAGCTTTTGCGCATTGCTCAGCGACTGCGCGGGCACTCTCGACATCGACGGTGGAGCAATCCAAAAGAACCGCGTTTTTTCCCATGGCTGGGATCACTTCATTTGCGACGCTGCGCAGGATCGCACCGTTGGGGAGCATCGTGATGACCACGTCAGCGCCATTGGCGGCCTCAACCGCGCTGCTCACATTTTGCACGCCATCAGCCGTCGTACCGGCCACATCGAAGCCTGTCACAACATGGCCTGCCGCCGCCAAATTGGCAGCCATTGGCCCACCCATATTTCCGAGCCCGATAAATCCAATTTTCATGGCTGTGCTTTCCTCTTCAAACGTCAGCTTGTCCTTGCCCAATGGGCGCAGCATGAAAGAGACATCAACGGCGGGTACTTTGTCCAGCGTATGTTTCCACTTGGGCGTACGATCCTTGTCGATGATTGCGGCGCGAATGCCCTCCAGAAAGTCCCCATGCTCCATCGCGCGATATGTGAAGCGATATTCCAACTCCAGCGCGCGTTTTATATCGGTAGTGCTGCGCAGGCGGTGGATCATCTCAACGGCAACTGCCATGGCAATGGGCGAGTTGCGTTTAATCGCGCTTAGGGCCTTCAACGCAAAATCTGATCCATCGTTTTGCAAGTTGCGACAGATGTCATCCAGACTTTCACCGCAGAAACAGGTTTCAATCATCGCCATATGCTCGATAATCTCTGCTACCGGTGCTTCTTTCACGGCGCTCATCAAGGAAGCAAGTTGCCCAGTTTCGCAAAGTGCAACTTTCAAACCGTCCCACTCGCTTTGCGGTATAAAGTGATCTGCAAATCCGCTTAGGATCGCATCGCCAGGGCCCATACGCGTGGTGGTTAATCCGAAATACTCGCCCAAACGGCCAGGTGCGTGGGCAAGCAAAAGGGAGCCGCCAACGTCAGGCACCAAACCAATCCCGCATTCAGGCATCGCAATACGGCTACTCTCGCCAACGATACGATGCGATGCGTGACACCCGATGCCGACGCCGCCGCCCATAGTGAAACCTTGTAAGAAGCTGACGATAGGCTTGCTGTAACCTGCCAAACGGGCGTTCAAGCGGTATTCGTCGCGCCAAAAGCCCTGGCCATAGCTAAAATCACCCGCGCGCCCTGTTTCATAAAGCTGTGCGATATCGCCCCCCGCGCAAAAGGCTTTTTCACCCAGTGCATCGATGATAACCAAGGCAATCTCAGGATCATGCGCCCATGCGCGCAAAGCGCTGTCAATCGCATGGACCATGTCATAGGTCAGCGCATTGAGAGCATCGGGACGGTTCAATGTGATATGGCCAGCTTTGCCAGAAACGCGGATGTGGATATCGCTCATGTAGAGGTGCCCCCGTGAATATTTGTTTGAATATTTGTATGATCAGTCGTGTGTCAGTTGTCAGGTTTCCAGCTTTATGTGACGCTTTGGAGGCGTAAGAGCAACACATTGCGCGCAATATAGCTCTCAAGACGGGCACCTACGTTGTGAATCAATGTGGCCAAGCGCTACTTTGGCGTCACACACTTGGGGTGGACATCATGGAGCGCTCTGCCACGCGCATCACAATCGCAGCTGCGACACGGCAAAGGCCGCGTATGCTTTCAGATCTTTTACAATCTTTGCAGGCCTTGGATGTGCCGCAAGGGGCTGATATTTCTTTCGTTTTCGTCGAAAATGACAGCTCGCTAAAGATCGAACCCGAGGTGGACGCATTTTATAAACGCACGGGTTGGCCCGCAGTCGCGGTGCTTGAGCCGAACTTGGGTATTTCGCACGCGCGCAACAAGGCGATCGAGGTCGCGTTGGCCAGTGGATCGGACTGGCTTGCGTTCGTGGATGACGACGAACAAGTGCGCCACGACTGGCTGCGTATTCTATGGGCTGGCGCGCGCGATGCTGGTGCAAATCTTGCGGGTGGTCCCGTTTTGCCTGTTGCGCCTGTCACGGGTTGCTCTGATGACGAAACCGAAGTTCTGTCCTACTATGAGCGCGCCGCAGCCGTGAATGACGCGCGCAAAGTCGCAGCGATGGAAGCGGGGCGGCGCTTTGATTTGGAAACCAACAATTGGATTGTTGATCTTCATGCAGTCGAAGAAGCGGGCTTGCGCTTTGATCCAGAGTGTGGCCTGAGTGGTGGCGAAGACACTGATTTCTCGCGCCGTGCGCACAAAGCGGGGCTGACACTGGCGTGGGTGCCAAATGCAATCGTGCATGAAGAGGTCCCAAATGAGCGTTTGAGCGCCTCGTATATTGCGGACCGTGTGCGGGCGCAGAGTATTACCAAGTTTCAGATGATGCTGGCGGAAAAGCCGGGAACGGCCAAGGTGAGTGCGTGCGTACAGATCGTTGCAAAAGGGCTATCTGGGGTTTTGCGCATCGTTCTGTCGCCAATCTTGGGGCGCTATAGCTATTTTAGGGGTGTGCGCTCGATCGGGATCGCGCAAGGCTTTTGGGCTGGTTTGCGCGGCGAAGGACAAGCGCGTTACACGCAAGTCACGGGTGATTAACTCTGGCGCGTAAGTGAGCGGCCTTGCGGGGAAAGTTTATTTAGAAAGATGAAGAGAAGCGGCGCGCTCCTATGCAAAGGAACGCGCCTTTTTTGATTTTAGTCCATCGGCTTGAAGTTGAACTCGCCACCTTGCTTGATGCCAGAAGGCCAGCGCGCAGTCACTGTCTTGGTGCGTGTGTAGAACTTGAACGCATCAGGGCCGTGCTGGTTCAAGTCACCAAAGACAGATTTTTTCCAGCCACCAAAGGTGTGATAGGCAAGCGGCACAGGGATTGGCACATTGATGCCGATCATGCCCACATTCACGCGGCTTGCGAAATCACGCGCGGCGTCGCCGTCACGGGTAAAGATCGCAGTTCCATTGCCGTACTCGTGATCCATCGCCAGTTTGAGCGCTTCTTCATAAGAACCCGCGCGCACAGTGGACAGGACAGGTCCAAAGATCTCGTATTTGTAGATGTCCATCTCAGGGGTCACGTTGTCAAAGAGGTGCGGGCCGACAAAAAAACCGTCCTCATACCCCTGCAGGTTGAAATTTCGACCATCGACGACCAGCTTCGCGCCTTGATCAATGCCCGTTTGTACGAGGCGTTCGATGTTGGCTTTCGCAGCTGAGGTGACCACAGGGCCGTAATCCACATCATTGCCAGCTGTGTATGGCCCGACTTTCAGCTTTTCGATCTTGGGAACCAGCGCTTCGATCAGACGATCCGCTGTGTCCTCACCAACTGGCACAGCGACGGAAATCGCCATGCAACGTTCGCCAGCCGCGCCATAACCAGCACCAACGAGGGCGTCGGCTGCTTGTTCCATGTCCGCGTCGGGCATGATGATCATGTGGTTTTTGGCACCGCCAAAACACTGCACGCGTTTGCCGTTCGCACATCCAGTGGCGTAGATGTATTCCGCGATTGGGGTGGACCCAACAAAGCCAACGGATTGGATAATTTCGTCGTGCAGAATGGCATCGACGGCTTCTTTGTCACCGTTCACGACCTGCAAGATACCTTTGGGCAGGCCCGCTTCTTCAAGCAGCTCCGCAAGCATCAAAGGCACAGACGGATCACGCTCTGATGGTTTCAAAATGAACGCATTACCGCACGCAATCGCAGGCGCAAACATCCACATTGGGATCATCGCAGGGAAGTTGAATGGCGTGATTCCTGCTGTAACTCCAAGAGCTTGGCGCATGGAGTACATGTCAATGCCGGGACCAGCGGCGTCTGTGTAGTCGCCCTTGAGCAACTCAGGTGCACCGATGCAATATTCAACCACTTCAAGGCCACGCTGAACATCGCCTTTGGCGTCTGGAATGGTCTTGCCGTGCTCTCGGCTTAACGCTTCAGCAAGCTTTTCCATGTCACGGTTCAACAGACCCACGAAAGCCATCAAAACACGTGCGCGGCGCTGAGGATTTGTTGCCGCCCATGCCACCTGTGCCTCTGCGGCGATTGCGACGGCGCCTGCCATCTCTTCAGCATTGGCGAGTGGCACTTTGGCCTGCACTTCGCCCGTCGCGGGGTTATAAACGTCCGCGAAACGGCCTGACGTGCCTTTGACGTGTTCGCCGCCGATATAGTGCGTGAGTTCTTGCATTTTGAATCCTCCTGATGATTGAGCGAGAGTTTAGTCTTGCAAAAACGCTTTGAAAAGGCGCAAATATCCAAGAAGGTTTTGCATTTTTGCAAAGGATACTTGATGGCTGATAATTGGGATGATTTACGGGTGTTTCTGGGCGTTGCGCGGGGGCAAAGCCTGTCTGCGGCGGGTAGAATTCTCAAGATTGATCCTGCCACTGTAGGCCGGCGCGTTGCGCGGCTGGAACATACAATCGGGACTGCACTTTTCGCCAAATCACCTCTTGGTTATGAACTGAGTGCCGCAGGTGCGCGCCTTTTACCCTTGGCCGAGCAAGCCGAGCAAACCATGGGGGCCGCGAGTGATCTCTTGGGCACTCAAGGGCTTGCGGGGCAGGACATTAGCGGCAGCATTCGCATCGGTGCGCCGGACGGATGTGCAAACTTTTTGTTGCCGCAGGTTTGCGCGCAAATCGTGGCGCAAAACCCCGAACTTGATATCCAGATCGTCGCGTTACCGCGCGTGGTGAACCTGTCCAAACGCGAAGCAGACATGGCCATCACCGTCAGTGCGCCGACGGCGGGGCGTTTGACTGTCCAAAAGCTAAGCGATTACAAACTCCACCTCGCTGCTACGCCGAGCTATCTACAAGGGCGGCCGGAGTTGAAATCCCTTGCCGATCTCAGCCAGCATCGCATGATCGGCTATATTCCCGACATGATCTTTGACAAAGAACTCGACTATTTAGGTGCGCTGGGGGTCGAGCGTGTTCCGCTCGCGTCAAATTCGGTGTCGGTGCAATTCAACGCGATCCGACAAGGGGCAGGGCTCGGGATCGTGCACGACTTCGCTTTACCCGCAGCACCTGAGTTGCGCCGTGTCTTAATGAGCGACATTAGCCTGACCCGTAGCTTTTATTTGGTGCGCCACAGTTCTGATCGTCGCTTGCAGCGTTTAAACCGTTTTGCAGAGCGTTTGGTCGCAGGCATTCGCGCTGAAATTGCACGGCTAGAGACATGGTGCGCGCAACAGGATGCACCGCACGCTTGACTCAATGGTGCTTTGCGGGAACTCTGAAGGCATTCAAATATCAAAGGAAACTTGCCTATGTTAGTTCAGCAAATCCTTAATTCCAAAGCGAGCATTGACGTCGTTACCGTCACGCCCGGCACTTTGGTCCGCGATGCAGCACAACTTTTAGCCGAGAAACGCATTGGAACTGTGGTCATCTCAAAGACAGGTGAGACTGCCGATGGCATCTTGTCCGAGCGTGATATCGTGCGGGAATTGGCGGCGCATGGGGCAGGTTGTTTGGCGCAAAAAGTCGACGATTTCATGACGACAACGCTTGTGACCTGTACGCGCGCTGACAGTGCAGACAGCGTTTTACATCAGATGACTGAGGGGCGCTTTCGCCATATGCCAGTGGTCGAGGATGGCAAAATGATTGGATTGATCACTATTGGCGACACCGTCAAAGCGCGTCTGAGCGAGCTTGCGATGGAGAAAGATGCGCTTCAAGGGATGATCATGGGGCATTAATTTTGCTATAAATGCAGGTTCTGACTTGCGTCCATTGACGCAATAATGTTGCGTGCATCGCAAGAAATTCTGGAGCACACACATGCGCGTTGGCCTATACCCCGGCACTTTTGACCCTGTTACCCTTGGCCATATCGACATTATTCGGCGTGCTTGCGCTTTGGTCGACAAACTGGTGATTGGCGTGGCGATCAACCGTGACAAGGGCCCCTTGTTTTCGCTCGAAGAGCGTGTCGCGATGATAGAGCAGACCTGCTCAGAGCTCAGTGCGCAGACGGGCGTTGAGATCATAGCACATCCTTTCGAGAACCTTTTGATCGATTGCGCGCGCGATGTAGGTGCGCAAATCATCGTACGCGGTTTGCGCGCTGTTGCCGATTTTGAGTACGAATATCAAATGGTTGGGATGAACCGCGTGCTCGATGACAGCATCGAAACGGTTTTTCTAATGGCCGAAGCCCAACACCAAGCGATTGCGTCCAAATTGGTAAAAGAAATCGCGCGTTTGGGGGGCGACGTATCTCACTTCGTCACACCTGAGGTAAACACCGCTTTGAAAGACCGCCTAGGATAGCCCTGTTTAACTTGCGTCGAGCGCTTCGATAATAGGTCCAAAATCAGCGGATTTCAGACTCGCGCCACCAACAAGTGCGCCGTCGACATTCTGCACAGCGAATATCTCTGCGGCATTAGCAGGTTTGACAGATCCGCCATAAAGCAGACGAATGCCGCGCGCGATTTGCGGTCCGAACCGCTGCTCTAGACGCAAACGAATGAAATCATGCACTTCTGATATCTGTGCAATGCTTGGCACTTTACCTGTGCCAATTGCCCAGATCGGTTCATAAGCGATCACCAAGGTTTCACCCGACACATCATCAGGGATGGAGCCAGCAAGTTGACCGCCAATAATATCAAGCGTGTTGTCTGCCTCGCGTTCTTCGAGTTCTTCGCCCATGCAAATGATAACCCGAAGGCCGGCTTTCAAAGCAGCGCGCGCCTTTGAACGTACATCTTCGTCGTGTTCATCATGATCGGCGCGCCGCTCGGAGTGACCAAGGATCACGTAGCTCGCACCGGCATCGATGAGCATTTCCGCAGACACATCGCCAGTGTGTGCACCGCTCTCACGGTGATGACAGTTCTGAGCGCCTAGCGTGATTGGACCTGTTTTGGTAAACGCAGATGCGCGGTGCAACAGCGTGTCTGGCGTTGCGATCATGATCTCGGACAATGCACCCGCGTGCGCCTCCGCGAGTGCCTCGATCTGTTCCAGATCAGCGCTTGTGCCGTTCATTTTCCAGTTGCCTGCTGCCAGTTTGCGCCGCATCGTGATCTCCGTTTTAAGATTACCCTTAGGTCATCCAAATCAGTGCGCAGGTCAAGGCTTTGCAGCTTCAGCCGCTTCTGCCTGAAGCTCTTCGACATCTTTGAACTTGATCGATTCACCGCATCCGCAGGCATCTGTCACGTTTGGATTGCGAAATTTGAAACCTGATTCCAGAAGCGACGTCTCATAATCAATCTCTGTGCCGAACAGAAACATCTGCGCCATCGGTGCGATCATTACACGCGCACCGTTTTGTTCGACGAGCTCGTCGTTTTTGTCGACCACGTTGACGTAATCCATGGTGTATTCCATGCCCGCACAGCCGCCCTTTTTGACGCCGATGCGCAAGCCCATGTGGCCGTCTTTATCCATCAACTTAGCAATCTGCGCTTCCGCTTTTTGCGTAATGGTCACAGCTTGCTTGCCTGGAATGCCGAACATGAAAAGTCTCCGTATGTCTTAGACGTGTTCTAAAGATAGGGGCCGAAGCGTATTCGCACAAGCGCTACGCGTGGACTACATGAAGCCCAGCTCAAGCCGCGCTTCGTCGCTCATCATTTCCATGCCCCACGGTGGCTCCCAAACGAGTTCGACGTTAACCGTTTTCACACCTGCCATTGGTTCAATCGCTTCCGCAACCCAACCCGGCATTTCGCCCGCCACAGGACATCCAGGGGCGGTGAGGGACATCAAAACTTTGACCTCATTCTCTTCGCTCACGTCAATCGTGTAGATCAACCCAAGGTCATAGATATTCACAGGAATTTCAGGATCATAGACCGTACGGCATGCTTCAACCAACCCTTCATAGAGCGGGTGATCTGTGCTGGAGGGGGCGATCAGCGGAGTGCCTTCAAGCGGAGTAGCGTCGTTCATGGTCTGCCTCATTCATGTACTTGAGCATTTATATAGGGTTTAGCTAAGCGCGCGTAAAGGGCGGTGGTGTAGAGGAATTGAGCAGTGTAAAGTCTCGATAGCGCTCATCCCGAGCTGATTGAGGACTTTTGATGAGCGAAACCAGAACCCAAACTGTGCGCACGCCACCGTCGCGCGCAACTTTGATTATGATCACAGCCGTTTCGGTGCTGACGCTTAACCTGTTTTTGCCCTCTCTTCCGTCGATGGCCGATGACTTCCAAGTCAGCTACGGCGTTATGAGTTTCGCGATCGCCGGCTATCTGTTCCTGTCTGCGGGTCTGGCCTTGATTCTAGGCCCTTTGGCAGATCGCTTTGGTCGTAGGCCCGTTTTACTGGTTAGCTTTTCGATCTTTGCGCTCGCTTCCGCAGGGGCGGCCCTTACGCAAGATTACACGACATTCATGATGTTTCGCATGTTGCAAGCGGTCTGCGCGACCGGATCGACCCTATCTCGGGCCATTGTGCGCGACATGTATCCTCCGGGAAAAGGCACATCAGTTCTTGGCTACATCGCGATGGCCATGGCAGTTGCGCCGATGGTCGGACCGCTTGTTGGCGGATTGCTCGAAGAAACGCTTGGCTGGCGTTCTGTGTTTTGGGTGTTTGCGCTATTAGGGTTGCTCAGCGTGGTGCTGGTCTGGGTCGACTTGGGCGAAACCGCCAAAGGCAGGGTCAAAACCGCTGCAGAGCAAATTCAAGGGTACAAAGACGTCACGCGCTCTGCTGCGTTTTGGACCAACACATTGGTCTTGGGGTTTTCCATTGCGGCCTTTTTCGTGTTTTTGTCGGGCGCGCCGTTGGTCGCCGCTCAGGTTTACGGGCTGAGCCCCAGCTTTGTTGGTTTCGTTATGGGCACTACGGCGATCGGCTACTTTATCGGCAGCTATATCACTGGGCGTATTGCCGAAACTGTGCCGCTTGGTGGGATGATGATTTGGGGGCGTTGGATCGGGATTATTGGTCCTGTGGTGGCTTTGATCATTGTAATTTTGGGACATGACACCGCCTACATTGTCTTCGGTCTGATGGGGACAGTGGGTGTCGCCAATGGCATCAGTTTGGCCGCTGCCAACACAGGTGCGATGAGCGTGCGACCCGATCTTGCAGGCAGTGCTGCGGGTCTTTCAGGGGCAATCGGCACAGCTATGGGCGCAGTGTTTAGTGCGATCACAGGCGCGCTGCTGACTGAGCAAAACGGCGTTTGGTTGTTTTGCTTCCTGATTATGGTTGCGTGCCTCGGCGCTTTGATCGCAGCTTATCCTGCTGCAAAGACATTTGAGGGTATCGAGTAGCTGCTTTTGCCTTTTCAATCCAAACTCGGGCCAGTAGGGAACGCGCCATGACAGAACGTTTTTCATATACACTGAACGCCACCGACGGTCGCGCCCGCACTGGTGTCATCAACACGCCGCGCGGTGACATTCGCACGCCTGCGTTTATGCCGGTTGGCACTGCCGCAACCGTAAAAGCTATGATGCCCGAAAGCGTGCGCGCGACGGGGGCTGATATCCTTCTGGGCAACACCTATCATTTGATGCTGCGCCCAACGGCCGAACGCATTGATCGCCTCGGCGGTCTGCACAAGTTCATGAACTGGGACCGCCCAATTCTGACCGATAGCGGTGGTTTCCAAGTGATGAGCCTCGCTGAGTTGCGCAAACTCACCGAAGAGGGCGTTACGTTCAAAAGCCACATTGACGGCTCCAAGCATCACCTCACGCCAGAGCGGTCAATGGAGATCCAAAAGCTGCTCGGCTCTGACATCGTCATGTGCTTTGACGAATGCCCAGCGTTGCCTGCCTCTGACGAGGATGTGCGCAAGTCGATGGAGCTATCCATGCGATGGGCCCAACGTTCACGCGATGCGTTTGGCGACAGGCCCGGTCATGCGCTCTTTGGTATTCAACAAGGGGGCGTCACTGAAGAACTCCGTGGAATTAGCGCTGAAAAACTGCGCGAGATTGAGTTTGACGGCTATGCGGTCGGTGGTTTGGCCGTGGGCGAGGGGCAAGAGGCGATGTTCGGTGTGCTGGATTATGCCCCCGACATGTTACCAAAAGATAAACCGCGCTATTTAATGGGCGTTGGCAAACCCGATGATATCGTTGGTGCTGTCGCACGCGGCATTGACATGATGGATTGCGTCTTGCCCTCGCGCTCGGGTCGCACGGGTCAAGCGTGGACGCGTCGCGGGCAGGTCAATATCAAGAACGCGCGTCATTCTGATGACCCGCGTCCTTTGGATGAAGCCTGCACATGTCCCGCGTGTTCGAATTACTCGCGCGCTTACCTTAACCATGTTTTCCGCTCACATGAGATGATTTCGGGGATGTTGATCACGTGGCACAATCTGCATTACTATCAAGAGCTTATGCAGGGTATGCGCGATGCGATTTCCGCTGGTACGTTTGAAGCCTTTCAAGCAGAGTTCCACGCAACGCGCGCGATGGGCGATATAGAACCTCTGTAGACGATCTTCATCAGACCTTAAGATTTGTCGACTAACACAGCCGAATGACCCTTATTCAACTTACTTGTAGCGCCTTGGTGCTTGCGCTTTGCGCGTCTTTTGTTGATGCGCACGGCTCTAAACAAATCATTTCCGTTCAGAAAAGCGCGCCCCGATGAAACGCATTTGAACAATAAAGTTGCTTGAAACTCATGCCATAGCGC
The DNA here is from genome assembly GCF_001890925.1 of Planktotalea frisia. Taxonomy (GTDB): domain Bacteria; phylum Pseudomonadota; class Alphaproteobacteria; order Rhodobacterales; family Rhodobacteraceae; genus Planktotalea; species Planktotalea frisia. The sequence continues at coordinate 2,874 of NZ_MLCB01000152.1, read as the reverse complement.
CCCATGTATCTACCCTAAGAAAGGAGACGACGAGTGCTGCCGCCAAGCGGGGCCAGATCGTCTTGCCAATAGTTAGGACAGAGCATGCAAGAACCCCTTAACTCATCATATCCGGTGCTGCCGTTGCGCGATATTGTGGTTTTCCCACATATGATCGTGCCGCTTTTCGTAGGCCGTGAAAAGTCAGTGCGCGCCTTGGAAGAGGTGATGGCGGATGACAAACAAATCCTGCTCGCTGCACAGCGCGACCCCTCCGAAGATGATCCGCAAGTTGACGGCATTTTTGATGCAGGCGTGATCGCGAACGTGTTGCAACTGCTGAAACTTCCCGATGGCACTGTAAAGGTGCTCGTGGAAGGTCAGGCACGTGTGAGCGTGACAGAATACCTTGAGAATGACAGCTTCTTTGAAGCGCGCGCAGAGTACCTCAACGAGATGCCCGGTGACGCGGCAACGATTGAGGCGTTGATCCGCACCGTTGGAACCGAATTTGAGCGTTATGCAAAGGTCAAAAAGAACGTACCGGAAGAGGCGCTCGCCTCCGTTGTGGAGACCGAAGACCCTGCGAAACTCGCGGACTTGGTCTCTGGCCACCTAGGTATCGAAGTGCATCAAAAGCAGGAACTTCTGGAAACGCTTTCCGTAAGCGAGCGTCTTGAGAAGGTTTATGGCTTGATGCAGGGCGAAATGAGCGTTCTTCAGGTCGAGAAAAAGATCAAAACGCGCGTCAAAACTCAGATGGAGCGGACACAACGCGAGTATTATTTGAATGAGCAAATGAAGGCCATTCAGAAAGAGCTTGGTGACGGTGAAGACGGCCAGAACGAAGTGGTCGAGCTTGAGGGTAGGGTACTTGCCACAAAACTCAGCAAAGAAGCCCGTGAAAAGGCTGATGCAGAGATTAAAAAGCTTAAAAACATGAGCCCGATGAGCGCCGAGGCGACGGTCGTGCGCAACTATCTCGATTGGATGCTTGCGATTCCATGGGGCACCAAGTCTCGTGTGAAAAAGAACCTTGTCGCGGCACAACAAGTGCTCGACGCCGATCACTATGGTCTTGATAAGGTCAAAGAGCGCATCGTCGAATACCTTGCGGTGCAGCAGCGCAGCAAGAAGCTGAAAGGCCCGATCATGTGCCTCGTAGGCCCTCCCGGCGTCGGTAAAACTTCGCTTGGCAAGTCGGTTGCGAAAGCGACAGGGCGCGAATTTATTCGCATCTCCCTTGGCGGCGTGCGCGATGAAAGCGAAATCCGTGGTCACCGTCGCACGTACATCGGCTCTATGCCCGGCAAAATCATTCAGGCGCTGAAAAAGGCAAAAACCACAAACCCGCTGATTTTGCTCGATGAAATCGACAAGATGGGTCAGGATTTCCGTGGCGATCCCGCATCAGCGATGCTCGAAGTGCTCGATCCGGAACAGAATGGCACTTTCGTTGATCACTATCTTGAGGTGGAATATGATCTCTCGAACGTGATGTTCCTAACAACTTCGAACTCTTATAACATGCCGGGCCCTTTGCTTGATCGCATGGAGATTATCCCGCTCGCGGGCTACACAGAGGACGAGAAGTGCGAGATCGCAAAGCAACATTTGCTGTCTAAACAGATCAAAAATCATGGTCTAAAAGCAGACGAATTCACGCTCACCGACGAAGCACTTCGCGAAATGGTACGTGTTTATACGCGTGAAGCCGGTGTGCGTAATCTTGAGCGCGAGATCGCAAAAGTGGCGCGTAAAGTCGTGACCAAGATCGTAAAGGGCGAAGAGACCCATGTGACCGTTACCCCTGACAATCTTGATGACTACCTCGGCGTTAAGAAATTCCGCTACGGACTCGCCGAGATGGAAGATCAGGTCGGCGTTGTCACCGGACTTGCCTACACTTCAGTGGGCGGTGAACTTTTGAGTATCGAAGCGCTACGTCTTCCGGGCAAGGGTCGGATGAAAACAACGGGTAAGCTCGGCGATGTTATGAAAGAAAGCATCGATGCAGCGAGCTCTTATGTGCGCTCTATCGCGCCACAGATTGGTGTGAAGCCACCTAAGTTTGAAAAGTGGGACATCCACGTTCACGTGCCCGAGGGTGCGACGCCGAAAGATGGTCCATCTGCTGGCTTGGCTATGGTTACGTCTATCGTTTCAGTGCTTACGGGTATCCCAATTCGTAAAGATATCGCGATGACGGGAGAGGTGACTCTGCGTGGCAATGCACTACCGATTGGTGGTTTGAAGGAAAAACTGCTCGCGGCTTTGCGTGGTGGCATCACCACGGTCTTGATCCCTCAAGAGAACGAAAAAGATCTGCGTGATATCCCTGACAACGTCAAAGAAGGATTGGAAATCATTCCCGTTGGACATGTCAGTGAAGTGCTGCGCCTTGCGCTGGTAGACACACCAGTGCCAGTTGAATGGGACGAAATTGCGGAAGAGGCTGCGGCAGCAGCGCTCAAAGCAGGCGAAGGCGCGAGTAACGTCGCGCACTAAGCGTCATAGTTGGAAAAAAGAAAAAGGCGGCTCCAAATGGGCTGCCTTTTGCAATTCTGGTTTGTATTCTCTTGGTTGGTTATTTGGCAACGGCTGCCGCGAAAATGAGCAGGCTGAACAATGCGACGATTGTTGTACCTGAACTCGAACTTGCGGCTTGAGCCTGTTCTTTAATGATATCGCGCTCTAGAACTGGATCCGTCAAACCGCCAGCCTGTGCGACTGTCGCGCCAGATATAGTAAGCGCTATGGCCACTGCTGCTATATGTTTCATGTTAACCCTCAATCATGTGTGCGCTAAAAATGACAAACTAGACGGATTCGGTCAAGGATGAAGTGGTCCGGCAAAACTGGACAGCGTGCTAAGATGTATCCAACCTTGAAGAC
>NZ_MLCB01000151.1 GCF_001890925.1 Planktotalea frisia | reverse complement strand
CCTTCGATCTGTTTATCAAAACCTACGAGGCCAAGTACCCAAAGGCGACGCTGTGCTTGCAAAAAGACCGGACCGAGCTCATGGCATTCTTCGACTTCCCAGCCCAACATTGGCAGAGCATCCGCACCAGCAATCCGATTGAATCCGCGTTTGCTACGATCCGCCACCGTACCAAACGCTCGAAGGGCTGCCTCTCACGCGATGGCATGCTACACATGATGTTCAAGCTCGGACAATGCGCTGAACAAAACTGGAGGAAGTTACGCGGCTTTGACTACCTCGCCAAAGTCATCACAGGCGTCACGTTCAAAGATGGAATGGAAACACCCAAACCTGACCAGATCGCTGCATGACCAACAATCCTCAAACACCAGATTTGACAATAACTCTCTTAAAAAACGGTACATCAGAATGGAAGTGCTCATTGTCGAAAGTCAGCCCGATCTGGGAGGACTCTGGAAAGCCTGCTTGGAACGTCGCGGAATGAACGTCACCCTTGCTTCAAGCCAAACACAGGCTTTCGCAGCTCTGAGCGCGCAGGATTTCGACATGATCATTCTGGATTTGATTTTGGCAGATGGTCAGGCTTTAGCGATTGCAGATTACGCCAGTTACCGCAGACCAGAATCGCGCATCATCTTTGTGACCAACACATCATTCTTTTCCGATGGATCGATTTTTCAGCTTAGCTCAAACGCCTGTGCCTTCGTGCAAAGCGCAACTCCGCCAGAAGATCTGGCGACGATGGTTCAGCATTACGCGAGTGGGGATTAACCGCGCCCGTGTGGTTCTAGGAAGTCGAGCACGGGGTTCGTCGGGATAATCCTGTTCGGGTTTATTGTCTCGTGAGAATAGTGATAATGGCGCACGATGTGCTGCATGTTCACCGTCTCTGCGACGCCCGGCACTTGGTATAGCTCGCGTGTGTGTGCCCATAGATTTGGATAATCGACGATCCGCTTGCGGTTACATTTGAAGTGCAAGTGATAGACCGGATCAAAGCGCACGAGGGTGGTGAACAACCGCCAATCCGCCTCTGTCAGAACATCGCCCATCAAGTAGCGATTTTCGCTGAGGATTTGTTCCACCCACTCAAGACTATCAAACAAGGGGCCAACAGCGGCGTCATAGGCGGCTTGCGTGGTGGCGAAACCGGACTTGTAGACGCCATTGTTGATGGTGTCGTAGATGCGGGCGTTGACCTCCTCGATGCTCTGGCGCATCTCCTCGGGCCAGTAATCAGCGGTGTTGCCCGTCAACGCGTCAAACGCAGAGTTAAACATGCGGATAATCTCGGAGGATTCGTTAGACACAACAGTCTCGCGCTGTTTATCCCATAGGATCGGAACGGTCACACGGCCAGAAATCTCGGGGTCCGCTTTGATGTAGATATCGCGTGCGAAGGGCAGGCCATAGAGCGTGTCACCCGTCGCACCGTGCTCATCAGTTTCAAACGTCCAACCATCAGAGAGCATGTCGGGATGCACAACAGAAACGCTGATATGATCATTCAGCCCTTTCAGCGCGCGAAAGATCAATGCGCGATGCGCCCAAGGGCAGGCGTGGCTGACGTAGAGGTGGTAACGACCAAGTTCCGCTGGAAAGCCGGCTTCGCCAGAAGGGCCAGCGCTACCATCTTTGGTGATCCAATTACGAAACTTCGCAGTTGAGCGCACGAATGCACCACCAGATGCTTTTGTGTCATACCACTGATCGTGCCATACTCCGTCGATAAGCAAACCCATATCATTCGTCCTTCGCGATTTCGTTAGGGTGGATGTAGATCACTTGGGATTGCGCACATAGAGCGACCAGCGCGCAGAGATCGTGCGAGGGTGCACAGGTATTTTAAGGACGCAGAAAAATGATGCTCGCACAGTCGGATCGCCTAACCCTTCGCCGCCTCTCCAAACAGGATGTTGCGTCGTTTCGTGCTTATCGCGGTGACCCCGAAGTCGCCAAGTTTCAAGGCTGGGACGCGATGGACGAGGCGGAAGCTATGGGTTTTCTCGCTCACATGCAAAATGTGCCTTTGCTCAGCGCGGGTAAGTGGACGCAGCTGGGCATCGCTCTGCGCGAAGGGGATACGCTTGTCGGTGATATCGGTGTGCATATTGCAGAGGATGAAAGCGAAGCGGAACTGGGGATTACCTTGGCCCGCGATGTTCAACGCCAAAGCATTGGATTTGAGGCAGTCGAGATGGTTTGCGCATGGCTTTTCACGCAAACCAAGATCGCACGCATCGTTGCAATCACCCATGCAGACAACAAACGCGCCCTTTCTTTGTTGGCGCGTACACCGTTTCAACACACCCACGACACCCATGATGTGATAGACGGGGTTGCAACGCCTGAGCGTTGGTTCGAGCGACGTCGCAGCTAAGCCCTATTGAGGCGCGAATCCGTTTGAAAGGCCGCGCGAGCGCCCCTATAAGCACGACTGACAACGCCCAAGGGGCCGGACAGGTGTGACGTAGACGTTGACCCAAATAGGGGGCGAACACGTCAGTGGTTGATGCGAACCTATGGCTCGCGCACTCTCCTGTTTCGGCGCGAATAAAACACGGAGATGCCTGATGAAGCTCACTTTGATATCTTTGACCGCCTTGCTTTGGGCAAATGCGGCTGTCGCGCATGTGGGTCATTTGGCTGAAGTCGCAGGGCACGGCCATTGGCTTGGCGCTGCTGCAATTGGCGCAGCCATTGCGCTGGGTGCTTTGGCGGCCGCGAAGGGCAAGAAAGAAGAGGCCAGTGTCGATGACGACGCTGAGCACGAAGAAGAATTGCAGGAGGCTTGAGAGCAATGAGCAAGATCGGCGTGATGATTTGTGGCCATGGCTCGCGTAGCCAGTCCGCAGTGGATGAATTTTCGACATTGGCAGAAAAATTGCCGCCCTTGCTCCCAAGTGATTGGCAGATGGAATACGGCTATCTTGAGTTCGCTAACCCTGTGATCCGTGATGGTCTCGATAAGCTGCGCGAAGCTGGCTGTGACAAGATTTTAGCGGTGCCGGGAATGCTGTTCGCGGCGATGCATTCCAAGAATGACATCCCCACAGTGCTGAACACATATGCGGCCAAGCACGGGATTGAAGTGTCCTACGGCCGGGAGCTTGGCGTTGATCCCAAGATGGTTGCCGCCGCTGGTGGCCGTATCCGCGAAGCGGTTGAGAGCGCGAATGCGCAGCACGGCGAAGTTGCTTTGCAAGACACCTGCCTCGTCGTGATCGGGCGCGGCGCGTCTGACCCTGATGCCAACGGCAACGTCGCCAAGATCGCGCGCATGCTGCAAGAGGGCATAGGTTTTGGCTGGCTAGAAGTCGGCTATTCGGGTGTGACCTTCCCGCTGGTAGAGCCTTGCCTGCAACATGCCTCCAAGCTGGGCTACAAACGGATCATTGTTTTCCCGTATTTCCTGTTCAGCGGTATTTTGATTGACCGTATCTATGGCTTTACGGACCAAGTGGCTGCCGAGCATCCTGAGATTACCTTCGTTAAAGCGGGCTATTTAGGGGATCACCCAAAAGTTCTAGAGACCTTTGCAGAACGCGTGAGCGAACAACTTGGCGCTGTGCCACCGCCCAACTGTGGAATTTGTGCGTTTCGCGAGCAGGTTCTGGCGTTCGACAATGGCGAGCATCACCACATCAAACCCGAAGACCGCGCGCATCCCGCGTTTGCCTCTGTTCCGCCGCCCACATGCGTAATGTGCAAATACCGCACGCAGGTTTTAGGGTTCGAGAATGAAGTAGGCGCGGTACAAGAAAGCCATCACCATCATGTGGAAGGGCAGGGCGCTTCTGCACCGGGCTCGAATGTGGCTGATTGCAAACTGTGCGATACGTTTTGTACCGGCATGTGCCGTTTGAAGATGCAAGATGATCATGCGCATCTCCATCACCACGGGCATGATCATGACCATGATCACCACCATCACGCGGAATACCCGCATGCCAAGCACCCGCACGGTCCAGAAAGCGCGCGGAAACGTTCGTGAGACCTTACGAACGCGATCCAGCAGAGATTTATCGTCAAAGCTTTGCAACTGTCCGGGCTGAGGCGAATTTGGATCGCTTTGACACTGGCATGCAGAGCCTAGCTGTGCGTTTGATCCATGCTTGCGGGATGGTCGAAGTTGCCGATAGGATTGCCTATTCGCAAGGCGCTTATCTGGCGGGACATCGTGCGTTGAAAGCGGGCGCACCAGTGCTGTGTGATTGCGAAATGGTTGGTGCCGGTATCATTCGGCGCTATTTGCCGAGCGATAATCAAGTGATTGTCACCCTCAACGATCCGCGCACACCTGATCATGCCAAAGCGATTGGCAACACGCGCTCGGCTGCGGCTGTTGAGTTGTGGGAACCTCATTTGGAAGGTGCGGTTGTGGCTGTGGGCAATGCGCCGACGGCGCTGTTTCATTTGCTAGAAATGATTGATGCGGGCGCACCCAAGCCTGCGGTGATCCTTGGCTTCCCTGTTGGTTTTGTGGGAGCTGCTGAGAGCAAAGCAGAATTAGCCGCGCGTTCGAGAGGCTGTGAGTTTATCGCTTTGCGGGGTCGTCGTGGAGGCTCCGCGATTGCCTCTGCTGCGGTCAATGCTTTAGCGGCTGGGCTGCCCGAAGAACGATGAGCAATTTTTCTAGAAAAATCGGATGCCTCCGGCGGGGATATTTTGAAAGAGAGGAAGATCATGTCTGAGCCTTGGCTTCATATCGTCGGGATAGGTGAAGACGGGATGGACGGTTTGGTCCCTGCCACACGCGCTGTTGTCGAGGCCGCTGAGATCATCATCGGCGGTGATCGCCATCATCGCTTGAGCGAGAGCGTCGTGGCACAGCGCGTTGCTTGGCCGTCACCGTTTGATGCTTTGATTGGTGTGTTGCAAAGCTATCGCGGCAAGCGCGTTGTTGTCTTGGCAACTGGCGATCCTTTGTGGTTTTCCGTCGGCGCGCGAATTGGTCGTGCGATTGATCCAAGCGAGATTACCTATCACCCACAGTTGAGCGCGTTTCAACTGGCTGGCGCGCGCATGGGTTGGTCTATGCCGGATGTGGAAACGCTGACGGTGCATGGTCGCCCGGTGGAGCAAATGATCGCTTACATTCAGCCCGATATTCGGTTGTTGATTTTGACGACCGGTGCTGAGACGCCCGCACAGATTGCTGCTTTCTTGACCGAGCGCGGGTTCGGGCAGAGTAAGATGACTGTTTTGGCGGCCATGGGTGGCAAGGACGAGCAGCGCTTTGACGGGATTGCCAGTGATTGGGCGCACGAGGTGCCTGCGTTCAACACCATGGCTGTTGAGTGTATTGCTGGGCCTGATGCGGCGCTTTTGCCGCGTGTGCCGGGCCTCGCGGATGAGTTGTTTCAAAGTGATGGAACGATGACAAAGCAAGAGGTTCGCGCGGCGACTTTGGCCAAGCTTATGCCGATGCGTGGGGCGTTACTTTGGGACATTGGCACAGGCTGCGGATCGGTCGCTGTCGAATGGATGCGCGCTGCGCGCTATGCCCGCGCGATCGGGATTGAGCCGCGTGCGGACAGGCGGGCGATGGCAGCGGCGAATGCACTCGCGCTCGGGGCGCCTAAGTTAGAGTTGATCGACGGCAAAGTGCCCGAGGCTTTGAGCGGTTTGGCCGCGCCTGATGCTGTGTTCATAGGCGGTGGCCTGTCGGATGCGACGTTTGAGGCTGCGTGGGAGGCGCTGCGTCCTTTGGGGCGTTTGGTCGCGAATGCCGTCACGTTGGAAAGCGAAGCGGTGCTGATCGGTTTGCACAAGAAACATGGCGGACAATTGGTGAAACTACAGGTGAACCGAGCGGAACCCGTTGGTTCGCTCACGGGATGGCGTCCGCTTATGCCCGTCACACAGTGGAGCTTGATCAAGCGATGAGTGGAAAACTGTATGGTGTGGGCCTTGGGCCGGGCGACCCTGAATTGATGACTTTGCGCGCGCATCGTTTGATTTCTGGTGCAAGTGTTGTGGCCTATCCAGCGCTTGCAGGGGCTGCGAGTTTCGCGCGCTCTATCGCAGCGGATGTAATTCCGAGCGGCGCGCGTGAGATTGTGATGGATGTGCCCATGAGTGTGGAGCGCGCACCTGCGCAAGCGGCCTATGACAAAGGCGCGGCCGAGATTGCCGTTGCGCTTGAGAGTGGGGATGATGTGATTTGCCTATGCGAAGGCGATCCGTTTTTTTACGGCTCCTTCATGTATCTTTTCGCGCGATTGTCTGAAAAATTTGACGTCGAAGTCGTGCCAGGCGTAACTTCGATTACCACATGTGCTGCACGTGCGGGCATGCCGCTCGCGGCGCGCAATGAACGGCTGACTGTTTTGCCAGGACCGTTGCCCGAAGATGAGCTGCGCGCGCGCATTGAAGGCGCTGAAAGCGTGGCGATTATGAAGGTTGGGCGACATTTGGCGAAGATCAGGGGTGTGATTGACGGCCTCGGTTTGACTGAGCATGCGGTCTATGTAGAGCGCGCGAGCTTGCCCGAAGAGGTGGTTTTGCCGCTCAAGGATGCACCTGAAAAGGCGCCCTATTTTTCTATGATATTACTGACTAAGGGAGCCGATCCATGGCTGTGAGACCCGTTGTATTGGCGCTGTCGCGCTCTGGTGAGGACACTGCGCACCGCGTGGCGAAAGCGATTGATGCACAGGTGCATGGACGCGAGGGGCGTGTTGAACAAGCGGATGCTTTCTTTGCCAATGCGCTTGATCATGCGCGTGATTTGTTTGCGGCGGGCGTGCCAATCGTGGGCGTTTGCGCGAGCGGGATCTTGATCCGTGGTGTTGCGCCTTTGCTTGCGGACAAACGCGCAGAGCCACCTGTTGTTTCTGTCAGCGACGATGGCTCTGTGGTTGTTCCTTTGCTTGGTGGGCATCGGGGCGCAAATCGTCTGGCGCGTGAGATCTCTGAGGCATTGGGTGGCGTTGCTGCCGTAACAACGGCGGGGGACGTGGCGCTGGGCGTGGCTTTGGATGAGCCACCTGTTGGCTACGCTTTGGCCAATCCTGAGGATGCCAAAGGGGCGATGGCTGCGATGCTTGGCAGCGCTGGTGTTCAGGTCAAAGGCGAGAATATCTTTGGGATTGAAAACACCGGAACTGGCGTTGAGTTGATTGTGACGGATACGCGTCAGCAAGGGTCTGAGACGGCATTGGTTTATCATCCGCAGCGCTTTGTGCTGGGGCTTGGTTGCGCGCGCAACACCGATCCTGCGGAGATGTGGGAGCAGGTTCAGGCGGTGCTGCACGAGGCTGGCGTTGCGGCAGGGGCTGTTGCGGCGGTTGCATCGATTGATTTGAAAGGTGATGAGCCTGCGATGATTGAGGTGGCCAAGCGTCTCGGCAAGCCTTTGCGGCTTTTCTCTGCAGCAGAGCTGGAGGCCGAGACAACGCGTTTGGAGAACCCATCCGAAGTGGTTTTCGCAGAAGTGGGCTGTCACGGCGTCAGCGAAGGCGCGGCTTTGGCGATGGTTGGCGCGGAAGGGTCTTTGCGAATTGCGAAACGTAAGACTGCGAATGTGACAGTGGCCCTGGGCGAGGCGATCGCGCCACTTGTTAAATTGAAAGGTCGTGCGCGCGGCACGCTGTCGATCGTCGGTATTGGGCCCGGTCAAGCGAGTTGGCGCACACCTGAAGTGTCGCGCCTTGTGGCGGACGCTGAGGAATTGGTGGGCTATGGGCTATATATTGACCTGCTTGGACCTTTGGCGATTGGCAAAGAGCGTTCGGACTTCCCATTGGGTGGTGAAGAGGCGCGGTGTCGCTATGCGTTAGAACAAGCGGGGCAGGGCAAGAATGTTGCGTTGGTTTGTTCTGGTGATGCGGGCATTTATGCGATGGGCGCGCTTGTTTTTGAATTGATGGATCGCGGTGCGGATGAGATGGGCGTCACGGACGCTGCGCGCCGTGTCGAAGTGATTTGCTCACCTGGCGTGTCGGCCTTGCAGGGAGCAGCGGCGCGGGCTGGTGCGCCTTTGGGGCATGATTTTTGCGCAATTTCGCTGTCAGATTTACTGACGCCGCGCGATGATATTTTGCGACGTTTGAAGGCGGCGGCGGAGGGTGATTTCGTGATCGCGTTCTACAACCCTGTTTCTAAAACACGACGCACTTTGCTGGCTGAAGCACGCGACATTCTGCTCCAGCATCGCCCTGCGGATACGCCTGTGATGCTTGCCTCGTCCTTGGGGCGGCCGGAAGAGCATGTGCGCTATCGTCGTTTGGACGCATTGGAAGTCGATGAGGTCGATATGCTGACGGTGGTTTTGGTTGGTTCTTCCAACTCGAAACTCGCACAGCTTGGGACCGGCCCACGCATGTACACACCGCGTGGCTATGCGCGTAAAATTGATGGCGATCTAAGCCAGCAAGCGTCGTAATTTAAGTTTATTTAGAAAGATGAAGCGATGACAGTCTATTTTATTGGCGCGGGTCCGGGTGATCCTGAGTTGTTGACGCTGAAAGCGCAGCGTTTGATTTCTGAGTGCCCTGTGTGTTTGTACGCGGGGTCTTTGGTGCCGCAAGAGGTTGTCGCGGGGGCACCGCAAGGTGCCATTGTGATGGACACGGCGGCGATGACTTTGGACGACACGCATGGCGAGATTGTTGCCGCGCATAAGCGCGGTGAGAATGTCGCGCGTGTGCATTCGGGCGATCCGTCTCTGTATGGTGCGATTGCAGAGCAAATCCGGCGTCTGCGCGCGGACGAGATCGACTATCAGATCATACCGGGTGTGCCTGCCTATGCGGCGGCTGCGGCGGCCTTGGGGCAAGAACTGACGGTGCCTGAGGTGGCGCAGTCGATTGTTTTGACACGTGTGTCGATGAAGAGCACCTCGATGCCACCGAAAGAGACATTGGAGAATTTCGCAGCAACTGGCGCGACTTTGGCGATCCACTTGGGTGTGCGGAACTTGCGCGAGATCGTGCGCGTTTTGGGGCCGCACTACGGCGAAGATTGCCCTGTGGTCGTGGCGTACCGTGTGGGCTGGCCGGACGAAATGTTCATTCGCGGCACGTTGAAAGACATCCATAAAAAGGTGCGCGCGGAAAAGATTACGCGTACAGCTTTGACTTTGGTAGGGCCAGTTTTGGGCAACATCCGCGACTTCAAAGACTCAGCGCTTTATGATCCAAAGATGCCGCATGTGTTGCGCCCTGTTGAAGGGGCTGTGCTGGTCGATCCTATTGACTAAGCGTTCTCAAATTCGCTTAACGTGAGGCTGTAGGAACGTATCCAGAAGTCCTAGCTTCTCTGAGATCTCTTGACCAAGCGCATCTTGTGTTTGTGCAACCCGCGTCCAGCTTGCGGTGATGAAAATCCCGTCATTCAACGCAAGCACAGGAATTTCGCAGATCTGTGCATCGCAATAAGTCACGAGTGGTGCTTTGGCTAAGTAAGGTGATACGTGTTGGCAGCTTGTGTTCGTGGTGTCTGAAGTCGATGCGCAAAGATATGTGTCGCCTTTTGTGATGTTCGCATCGGTAAGGACAGCCTGATGTCGCGCGGCACTCTTTTCCGCATCAGCCACCGCGTTTTCTGTGGCCTCAATCAGCAAGCCCAAAATATCGAGCTTGGCGATTTCGGTATCAATCTCAATCTTTGAGACGACGGGTATTTTCAAAGCGCGTCCATCAACTGCGTTTTCTTCAACGGCATGACAAACAACGCTTTTGCGCTTTAAAAGATGCGTGTTCTGCGCGTCAAAAGCACGAAAGACAGTGCCGCCACGCCGCAAGATGCCCTCTCGATCCATCGCGCCGAAATCAACAAAGCGGTATTTATCAGGACAAGCTTGTGCGCTGGTTTGGGTGGCAAGCAGCGCAAACAATAGGGCAGTAACAAAGCTACGCATGCCGAAACTACTGCAAATCCCCAAACGCGGTCTGCAAACGCTCAACCGCTTCGATGATCCGCGAACGCGGGGTGGCGAAGTTGAAGCGTAAGAAGCTATCGCCACCTTTGCCAAAAGTGGGTCCATGGTTCGCAGCGATCCGTGCGTTTTGCTCAACGCGAGCGGTGAACTCTTCGCGGCTCATGCCCGTGTCTTCAAAATCGACCCATGCAAGATAGGTGGATTGCATGTCCATGGATTTCAGACCCGGTATGGCGTTCACGCCCGCATCAAATACTTTGCGATTGCCATCAAGGTATTGCACCAAATCGTCAACCCATGCTGCACCCTCAGGGGAATAGGCGGCTTCGGCCATGAACAGGCCAAAGGAGTTCGGACTGAGACCCATCGCCATCATTCGTGCTCCGAAACGCGCGCGCAGATCGGGGTCAGCGATAATCACATTGCCGGAATGTGAGCCTGCGATATTGAAGGTTTTTGTGGTGGCGGTCATCATAACAAGGCGATCTTCGATGCCCGCGATATTGGCCATCGGAATATGTGTGTTTCCTTCAAAAACCAGATCATGGTGGATTTCATCAGAGACCAAGATCAACTCGTGACGTTTCGCAAAGGCGGCGACAGCCTGTAGCTCGCCCTTGCTCCATACGCGGCCAGAAGGGTTGTGCGGCGAGCAGAAAACCAGCATCGTTTCATTGCCTGTCATTTGCGCATCATATGCGTCAAAATCTAGTTCATAACGGCCATCGATATTGTTCATTTCACACTCAACAACAGTGCGGCCGGCAGCGCTGATCACCTTGGCAAAGGCGTGATAGACTGGGGTGAACAGAACAACCCCTTCGCCGGGATTGGTGAAGGCATCGACGCACATAGCCGTGCCATTTACCAAACCATGCGTGGTGAAAATGCCTGCCGGATCAACATCCCAACCGTGGCGGGACTTCATCCACCAGCAGATGGCTTCGCGGTAGGGTGCATCGTCGCCGTAGTAGCCGTAAACACCGTGCTCGTGCATCTTTGCCACCGCGTCTGAGATGCACTGTGGCGGGCGGAAATCCATGTCGGCGACCCACATCGAGATACCATCGCTTGCGGGGACGCCGTAAATCGCCTCCATCGCGTCCCACTTGACAGAATGCGTGCCGTGGCGGTCGATGATTTCGTCGAAACTCATGTGGGATACTCCTGATTGGTTAAAGAAGACGCTACCGAATTGAGCCAAATCTGCAAGGGCTGTTGCCGCGCGCGCGATGCTGGATTAAATGCTGGTTTATGAAGCTGAAGATTTTAATCCACCCCGACCCGCGCCTCAAGAAGGTCTGTGCTGCCGTGCCCGATATCTCGGATGAGTTGCGCGTGTTTGCCGATGATATGCTTGAGACGATGTACACCGCCCCCGGTATTGGTTTGGCCGCGCCTCAGGTCGGTGTTTTGGACCGCCTGATCGTGCTCGATTGCGTAAAGGAAGATGGGGCAAAGCCGGAGCCATTGGTCATGGTGAACCCGCGTGTGATTGCAGCCTCTGATGAGACGAATGTCTATGACGAGGGCTGTCTGTCGATCCCCGATCAATACGCTGATGTGACCCGCCCAAAAGAGGTGCGCGTTGAGTGGCTCGATCTGGATGGCAACTTGCAAGAACGCGATATGGACGGGCTTTGGGCGACTTGCGTGCAGCATGAGATTGATCACCTCGAAGGCAAACTGTTCATCGACTACCTCAAGCCGCTGAAGCGTCAGATGATCACTCGCAAAATGCAAAAGCTGAAACGCGAATTGGCGCGCGGATGAGCAATCTGGCGATTGTTATGTGGCCGGATCCGCGGCTTCGCGAGGTTTGCACGCCTGTAGCGCTCGTGGACGCCGAACTAGAGCAGTTGATCGGTGATATGTTCGAGACTATGTATGCCGCGCCTGGGCGTGGATTGGCCGCGCCGCAAATCGGTGTGATGCAACGCTTGTTCGTGATGGACGCGACGTGGAAAGAGGGCGAGATGAGCCCGCTTGTTTGTATCAATCCAGTGACGAAACCTGTCGGCGTTGCAACGAGCACCAATGAAGAGGCGTGCCTGTCGATTGTTGGTGTTGCCGCTGATGTGACGCGCCCGAATGCGATAGAGTTGAGCTATACGGATATGACAGGTGCTCAGGTCACGACACATCTAGAGGGTTTTGCCGCGATCTGTGCGCAGCATGAAATGGATCATCTTGAGGGACGCGTCATCTTTGATCACCTCGACACAGATGCGCGCGCAGCGTTGGAAACTGAATACGAAAGTTTGAAAATATGAGCGTGCGCAAATGTATTCCTTGGCCAGACAAACGCTTGCGCACTGCGGCCGCTGAGGTCGCTGAAATCACCGACGACGTCCGCGCGGTTTGGCAAGATTTGATCGATACAATGGAAGCGATGCCCGGCGTTGGCATGGGCGCGAACCAGATTGGCGTGATGCAACGTCTCGCTATTGTGGACGCTTCGCAAGAACGCGGCAAAGTCGTGCGCATGGCGAACCCTGTGATCTTGCATTCTTCTGTCGAGTTGCGCGAACATGATGAGGCGAGCCCGAATTTGCCCGGTGTGTCTGCGATCATCAAACGCCCGCGTGCGGTTACTGTGAAGTTTCTCAACGACAAGGGGATCATGGATCGTCGCGAGTTTGTTGGCCTGTGGGCGACGTCGGTGCAGCACCAGATCGATCACCTAAATGGCAAAATGTATTTCGACCACCTCAGCCGCATGAAACGCGAAATGCTGATCAAGAAGGCGCGCAAAATATGAGAGTGATCTTCATGGGCACGCCGGATTTCTCAGTGCCTGTCTTGGACGCTTTGATTGCTGCGGGTCATGAGATCGCAGCGGTCTATTGCCAGCCTCCGCGCCCTGCGGGTCGTGGCAAGAAAGAGCGGCCTACGCCGGTGCATGCGCGCGCTTTGGCGTTGGGTTTGGATGTGCGTCATCCGGTTTCTTTAAAGGGCGCAGATGAGCAGCAAGCCTTTGCAGCGTTGAACGCTGATGTGGCTGTGGTTGTCGCTTATGGTCTGATCCTGCCGCAGATTATCTTGGATGCGCCAAAGCGTGGGTGTCTGAATATTCACGCGTCGCTTTTGCCGCGCTGGCGTGGGGCGGCACCTATTCACCGCGCGATTTTGGCGGGGGATGCAGAGACGGGCGTTTGCATCATGCAGATGGAAGCGGGTTTGGATACTGGTCCGGTTTTGCTGCGTGAAGCGATTACGATTGGTGCGGAGGAAACGACGGGTGTATTGCATGATCGCTTGAGCGCGATGGGCGCGCGGCTTGTATGTGACGCTTTGGATCAGCTTGATGACCTCGCGGCCGAGGTGCAGTCAGAGGACGGCGTGACCTACGCCAGCAAGATCGACAAAGCCGAAGCGCAGGTGAATTGGAACCAAAGCGCGACGCAAATTGATCGTCAGATCAGAGGACTTTCGCCCTTTCCAGGGGCTTGGACACTGCTTGGGGGAGTTCGTGTTAAGCTTTTGGCAAGCCGTGTCGTATCTGGAGCTGGCGCTGTGGGGCAGGCGTTGGATGATAGTTTGACCATTGCTTGCGAACAGGGTGCAATTCAGGTCATTCGCGCGCAGAAGGCTGGTAAAGGCGCGCAAGATGCGCAAGAGTTTTTGCGCGGCACGCCTGTGCCCAAAGGCACCCAATTCGGGCAAGGATGAGTAAATGTTTTTAGCACTTTTTGGAACAGTCGTGATCGCAGGGATCGTCGGATATATTTCCGAGAAAAGCGGCTTTACGCATAACGGCTACTTGCCTTCGATCATTATTTGCGTGGGTGGTGCGTTCTTGTTCTACTTCGTGTCGATCATGTTTCGCATTGGCTTTGGCTCACCTGGCGTGGATGCCATTCTCGCCTCGATCGGCGCGTTGATTATCGTTCCGACGCATTGGCGAAAGTAACCATTTAGCTCTTTGGCGGCTCATGTTTGTAGATCGGCAAGCGCCATCCAAAGGCCAACGATCCCGCGCGCAAGATCACGGTGACTGCCATCGCAGCTCCTAAAACGCCCATGGATTGCAGTCCCAACGATGACGCCAACACACCTGACGCGGCCCCTGCGAATGCGGCGCTCACGTAAAGCTCGCCTTGTTTCAACACCAAGGGTACTTCGTTACAAACGACATCGCGCATCAAGCCACCCATGCAGCCGGTGACGATCCCCATCAACACCGCGATGATTGCAGGCTGTTCTAACGCCAAGGCAACACCGATCCCCGCCGCCACAGCGACGCCAAGCGCCAATGCATCAAGCCAGATCAGCAACTGATACCGGCTTTCTACCAAGTGTGCCGTGAAGAAAACCAAGAGCGCGGCGAGCGTCGTAATCGCCAAATAGGCGGGCTGCTCGATCCAAAAGATCGGGTTGCGATCCAACAGAACGTCACGCACCGTGCCACCACCGATGCCTGTCAAAGCTGCCAAAAATGCAAAGCCAACGAGATCAAGCTGCGCGCGGGATGCAACCAAAGCGCCCGTCAGCGCAAAGATGAAAACTGAAGTATAGTCGAGGGCGACGAGCAGTGTCACTTCTTGAACGGTGCCATGCCTGCGCGCGCCAACTCATCCGCACGCTCGTTCTCAGGATGGCCTGCGTGGCCTTTGACCCACTCCCAATTGACGGTGTGACGCGCTTGGGCTTCATCCAGTCGTTGCCAAAGTTCGACGTTCTTCACTGGTTTCTTGGCGGCCGTCTTCCAGCCGTTCTTCTTCCAGCCATGAATCCAGCGTGTGACCCCGTTTTTGACGTAGGTGCTGTCCGTCACGATGGTAAGTTCCGATGCGCGCTCTAGCACTTCAAGCGCTGAAATAGCCGCCATGAGTTCCATCTGGTTGTTGGTGGTCAGTTCCGCGCCACCGCTCAATTCGCGCTGTTTGAGAACCTCATCCCCTTCCATCGCACGCACAAGCACGCCCCATCCACCAGGGCCGGGGTTACCGCTGCATGCGCCGTCTGTGTAGGCTATCAAATTCGGCATGTCGTTATTTCCTACCTTGCAAACAAACCCAATCAGCGGGTTTGCCATCCAGACCAATATCACAACCAGTATTGCTGCGAATGACGCTTAGGCCATTGTCCACTATCATCTTTTCAAGCTCTGTTTCTGTGAAGTAGCAGTATTGCCGGCCAATACGATCCCGCTTTTCACCAGCACCGGTTTTCATACCGATATGAAAAACACCACCGTTCTTCAGAGCACGCGTGATCTGAGAGATATGACCAGCAACCGCAGCACGCGGGGCGTGCAGCAGGCTGAAATTGGCAAAAATGCCATCATAGCGATCAACAGCATCCAGTGTATCAAATGTCTCGCAACGCGCGCTCACGCCGTCCAGAGCATCGGCAAGTTTCACCATTTCTAAGGAGGCATCGGTGGCCTCAACTTCAAATCCTGCCTCAGCCATTTTTAGGGCGAAATGACCGGGCCCACAGCCGAAATCGAGCACACGACCACCTGCATGCACGTTGGCGAGGAACGCGACGAGATTGTCGTTTTCAGCATCATTGCTCGTCAGTTCAGCATATTCGCCAGCCTTGGCATTGTAGACGTCCAGCGTTTCTTGATCGCTCATCCTAAAACTACTCCGGTGCTGAGGGATATGATGACGATGGCGCTGAGCAAGATACGCAGGGGCATCCACCAGTCCGGTGTGAGGCCCCATTTGCTGAACATAAAGTCCAATGCGAGCAAGCCTGCGAAACCTGCGATCAGATAAATCCCTGCGCTGGTTGGACCGCCACCTGTCATGAAAAACGCCCACAGGGCTGGAAGCACTGAAAGCGCATAGCCTGTTGCGGCTTGATTGGCCTCTGCCTTGGTCGCAAAGCCCCAGAGCACGCCGGACATGAAGGACAAAATCACTGCGCCGTAAAAGAGCTGGACGTAGGGACCAACAAAGCGCGGGCCGATCATTTGTGCGCTTGCGAGCGCGAAATCCGGTAGCGCGGTGGTGATCGCGCCCCAGATGAACGGGAGTGTGCCAGCAAGTCCAAGCAGCAGCGGAGCGCGGGGTATCATGACGCTTCGCGCAAGACGCGTGGTACTTTGAACTCGACGTTTTCTTTCGCCGTCTCGACGACTTCGACGGTGACGTCGTACTTCGCTTTGAACGCATCGATGACTTCTGTGATCAAAACGTCGGGTGCAGAGGCCCCAGCTGTGATGCCGATGCTTTCAATCCCCTCGAGTGCACGCCAGTCGATGTCGCTCGCGCGTTGCACGAGTTGCGAATAGCTGCATCCTGCCTTTGCGCCAACCTCGACCAAACGGCGAGAGTTAGATGAGTTCGGTGCGCCAACAACAAGCATTGCGTTGGTTTTTGCGGCCATTGCTTTGACGGACTCTTGGCGATTGGTGGTGGCGTAGCAAATGTCTTCTTTATGCGGGCCTTGGATTGCGGGGAAGCGGGCTTGTAGCGCCTCGACCACATCCGCGGTGTCGTCCACCGATAAGGTGGTTTGGGTAACAAACGCCAACTTATCAGGATCACGCACCTCAAGGCTTGCGACGTCGCTGGCTTCTTCGACCAAAAGCACTTCGCCTTCAGGGAGTTGTCCCATTGTGCCGACTGTCTCGGGGTGGCCCTCGTGACCGATCATGACCAGTTGCAACCCGTTGGCGCTATGACGCTCTGCTTCGATATGAACTTTGCTCACCAATGGGCACGTTGCGTCCACATAGACCATCTCGCGTTTCGCGGCATGGGCAGGAACGGATTTGGGCACACCGTGCGCTGAGAATATAACAGGGCGATCATCAGGGCATTCATCAAGCTCTTCAACAAACACCGCACCTTTATCGCGTAACGCGTCGACGACGAACTTGTTGTGCACGATTTCATGACGCACATAGACGGGCGCGCCCCATTTTTCCAAGGCCATTTCAACAATTTTAATCGCACGATCCACGCCAGCGCAGAAACCGCGTGGGGCAGCAAGATAAAGGGTAAGGGGCTTGGCGGTCATCCGTGGCTCCGTCAACAAAAGCGAAATGTAATTTGTTCAGCCAAGAGGTAGCGTGCAGAGCGCGCGCGGTCCAGAGGAACCAAGCGCTACAATTGCAAAAGCCGAAGCGATGTGCTCCGGCTTTCGTTTGGTTTAGCTCGCGGCGGCTGCCACTGGCTCGCGCTCCATCATCGGCTCGCGCGGCGGACGTCCCAATACGTCCTTCAGCTCATCAAGCTCAATGAAGTTATCCGCTTGGCGGCGCAGCTCATCGGAAATCATCGGCGGCTGGCTGCGGATCGTGGAAACAACAGAAACCCGCACACCTTGGCGCTGCAGGCTTTCCACAAGCGGGCGAAAATCGCCATCGCCAGAGAAGAGCACGATGTGATCTACGCGTGGTGCCAGCTCCATTGCATCGACGGTGAGTTCGATGTCCATGTTGCCTTTTACTTTGCGGCGGCCTTGGCTGTCGGTGTATTCCTTGGCCTGCTTGGTCACCATGGTGAAGCCGTTGTAGTTCAGCCAATCCACGAGCGGCCGGATCGGAGAGTACTCGTCGTTTTCCAAAAGTGCTGTGTAATAGAACGCGCGTAACATCTTTCCGCGGCGCATAAATTCCTGCCGCAAAAGTTTATAGTCGATATCGAACCCAAGCGCTTTGGCTGCTGCGTACAAGTTCGACCCATCGATGAACAGCGCGAGCCGTTCGTCTTTGTAAAACATAATTGTCCTTTCAGGTCAGACCCGCCGCGCCGTGAGTGTGTGAGTGGTCAAAAAATAAATTTGCAGCAGTTCCTAGAAACAAGGTAAATCCAACCAGAGATTGAGGCAAGAGCGAAGAACGTGAAAAATATGGCGACACAGCGGAAAGATGCACGATTACTGCTCGTTGCTTTGGGTGCGAATGTCTCTGTTAACGAAGAGTCTCTTGAGCAGACGCTGGCACGTGCGATCAAAGCAATGGCTGAAAGTGGCTTTGCGATTCGCGCGATAAGCCGATTCTTTCGCACGCCGTGTTTCCCAGAGGGTGCCGGGCCTGACTACGTGAACGCGGCGATTGCAGTGCGCAGCGCATTCAGCCCGTCGCAGGTGTTGGAGCGTCTTCATACAATAGAAGCACAGTTTGGCCGCGAGCGGGTCCAACGCTGGGGGCAGCGTACCCTCGATCTTGATCTGATCGGGATGGAAGATGTGGTTTTGCCCGATGTTACGCAATTCCATCAATGGCGCAGCCTGGACCCTGCTTTGCAGGCAAAAACAGCGCCTGACAGGTTAATCTTGCCGCATCCAAGGCTTCAGGACCGTGCATTTGTGTTGGTTCCGTTGGTCGATATTGCACGCCATTGGCGGCATCCTGTTTTAGGCGAAACGCTTGATCAACTATTAGCGCGATTACCAAAGCAAGACATTGCGCAGGTCACGCCGCTCTAATGCCACGGCACCCTTGAATATCTGCTTGTCAAGCCTACTTCTGAGGGCTAGAAGGCGTGGTTCCTAGCACCACATTAAATCGGAGAGCACCATGGCCCGCGTTACAGTAGAAGATTGCGTCGACAAGGTTCCAAACCGTTTTGACCTCGTTATGCTTGCAGCACACCGTGCACGCGAGATTTCTGCAGGCGGTGCGATCACTGTAGATCGTGACAACGACAAGAACCCAGTTGTTTCCTTGCGCGAAATTGCGGACGAAACACAGCTGGCGGATGACCTGCGCGAGCGCCTGATCGAGAGCAACCAGACACAGATCGAAGTTGACGAGCCAGAAGAAGACGCAATGGCGCTTTTGATGGGCGCGGAAGCGGACAAGCCTGTTGAGGATGACATGTCCGAAGAAAAGTTGCTTCGCGCATTGATGGAAGCACAAGGGCAAGGTTAAGCCCGCCGCGCGTGTAAGGCACTAGATGGATGACCAAACCACTGATCTGATGTCCCCCGATGCGCTGCTTGCAACAGTTCGCACTTATAACCCGAAGACAAATGAAAAGCTGATTCATGACGCGTTTGCCTACGGCGAGCGTATGCATGACGGCCAGTTTCGTCATTCTGGTGAACCTTATTTCACGCATCCCATCGCTGTTGCGGGCATTTTGGCGGATCAAAAGCTTGATGATGCCACGCTGATCACAGCACTTTTGCACGACACGATTGAAGACACAAAGTCCACCTATGGCGAGGTGTCGCAAATGTTTGGTGAGGATATCGCCAAGCTTGTGGATGGTGTGACCAAGCTGACCAATTTACAGCTTAGCTCTAGCGAGACCAAGCAGGCGGAGAATTTCCGCAAGCTGTTTGTCGCGATGGCCAAAGATTTGCGCGTTATTTTGGTAAAACTCGCTGACCGTTTGCACAACATGCGCACGATCAAAGCGATGAAGCCTGAAAAGCAGGTGATCAAAGCTCGCGAAACCATGGATATCTACGCACCGCTTGCAGGGCGGATGGGTATGCACTGGATGCGCGAAGAACTTGAGGACCTCGCGTTCAAGGTTCTGAATCCCGAAGGCCGCGCGTCAATCATGCGTCGCTTTATTCGCCTGCAAAAAGAGACAGGCGACGTGATCCATCAGATCACCGGGGATATGCGCAAAGAACTGAGTGAACATAAGATCGAAGCGCAGATTTTCGGACGCGCCAAAAAGCCGTATTCGATCTGGCGTAAGATGCAGGAAAAAGAGCAAGGCTTTTCAAGGCTCTCTGACATTTACGGGTTTCGCGTCATCACGCAAAGCGAAGAAGATTGTTATCGCGCGCTGGGCGTTATCCATCAGCGCTGGTTCGCGGTGCCCGGGCGTTTCAAGGATTACATCAGCCAGCCCAAAACCAACGGGTACCGCTCGATCCACACGACCGTGTCAGGGCGTGACGGGAAACGTGTTGAAGTGCAAATTCGCACCCAACAAATGCACGATGTGGCCGAGTCCGGTGTTGCCGCGCACTGGTCTTACCGCGACGGAATTCGCTCGCAAAACCCGTTTGCGGTGGATCCTGTGAAATGGGTGGCAAGCTTGAACGAGCAGTTTGGCGCAGAAGACGATCACGAGGATTTTCTCGAAGCAGTGAAGCTTGAGATGTATTCTGATCAGGTCTTTTGCTTCACACCCAAAGGTGAGGTGGTCAAACTTCCGCGCGGTGCGACGCCGCTTGATTTTGCCTACGCGATCCACACAAGGATCGGCAGTGCCTGTGTAGGTGCAAAGGTCGATGGCCTGCGCGTGCCGCTTTGGACACGTCTCAAAAATGGCCAATCCGTGGAGATTGTCACAGCGCAAGGCCAACAGCCGCAATTTACATGGCTAGATATTGCCGCGACGGGCAAAGCCAAAAGCGCAATCCGTCGCTCTTTGCGTGAACAGGATCGCGAACGGTTCATCAAGCTTGGCGGGGAACTTGCGCGGGCGGCCTTTGACAACGTTGGCCGTAAATCTACAGATAAAGCTCTTGCGATTGCGGCCAAAAACCTTCGCCTTGGCAATGTTCAAGATGTCCTTGCCGAATTGGGCGCGAGCATGGTGACGGCTAATGAGGTTGTGCGTGCGGTTTACCCAGAATTGGTGCAAGAAACTGACGAAAATATCGACAGCGCGCGTGCGGTGATCGGACTTGAAAATGATCAAGCCCACAAACGCGCGTTGTGCTGCCAGCCGCTTCCCGGCGAGCGTATTGTCGGTATCACCGAGCGGGGTCGCGGCGTTGTTGTGCATGCGATTGACTGCCAAGCGCTGAGCCAGTTTGAGGATCAAAACCAACGCTGGGTAGATCTGCATTGGCAGGCGGGCACCCATCCCCCCATCCATTCTGCGCGACTTGACGTTACGATAGGCAATGACGCTGGCGTGATGGGGCGCATTTGCACATTGATTGGCGAGCAAGGAGCCAATATCTCGGATCTTGCGTTTACGGATCGCAAGCCTGACTTCTACCGGCTGCTCCTAAGCGTGGACTTGCGCGACGCCGAGCATTTGCATTCGATCATTTCCGTCCTTTCGGCGGAAGACGATGTAGCTGAAGTGGCGCGCCATCAAAACCCAAATGACGCCGACAAAAGCGTCACCGAGATAGGATCGCACCTTGGTTTTCAAACGCCGAGATAGACGCAACTGGCTCAGAGCAATCTGGGAAGCCATCTACCCCAAGGGTGGATGGGCGCGCGCGTTCCATTACGTGAAACACCGTGTGCGCCGCCTACCGGATTCGCCCGAACGCATAGCGCGCGGAATTTTTGCGGGTGTCTTTACGTCGTTCACACCCTTTTTCGGACTACATTTCGTTGTCGCGCTGATCCTTGGTCGGATCATCAATGGTAATTTGTTCGCATCTGTCATTGCGACGTTTTTTGGCAACCCTTTGACATTTGTGCTTATCGCATATTCTTCGCTTAAAACCGGATATTGGCTGACGGGTATGAATGCGGACGCGGACCGTGTGCGCCATGGTCTTGGCGAGATGTTCTACGGGGCTGGCCGTGATTTATGGTTCAATTTCAAAGCGCTGTTCACTCACAAGGCACCTGAATGGGCGGGGCTTTTCGAGTTCTATAATGATGTGTTTTATCCCTATTTGATCGGCTCGCTCATTCCTGGGATTTTCACAGGTTTGATTTGCTATTATCTTTCAGTGCCCGTGATCCGCGCCTATCAAAAGCGCCGCAACAAAGGTGTTTTGAAAGCCCGGCTTGCGCGTCTGAAAGAGAAGGCAGTGGAAAAGAGTGCAAAGAAAGCAGCGGAAAAAAGCTAGATCGCTCTGGCCTTGCGCGCGCATCGCTTTACTCTGCTCATTAAGTTTTATTCGGAGGGCTCAAAATGGCTCAGACACTTCCTTTACGCCTTGGCGTTAACATTGATCACGTAGCCACTTTGCGAAACGCACGTGGCGGGGCTTTGCCGGATCCTGTGCGCGCCGCTTTGGTCGCCCAAGAGGCCGGTGCGGACGGCATAACCGCGCACCTACGCGAAGACCGCCGCCACATCCGCGATGCGGATATTGACGCACTTATGGATGCGCTGAGTATCCCGCTGAATTTCGAAATGGCTGCGACAGAAGAGATGCAAGCGATTGCGCTGCGCCACAAGCCAAACGCGGTGTGCTTGGTCCCTGAAAAGCGCGAAGAGCGAACGACCGAGGGGGGGCTCAACGTCGCGCAGGACGAAAACAAGCTCGCGCACTTTATCGCGCCTTTGCGAGAAGCGGGTTCGCGTGTTTCGATCTTTATAGCCGCCGATAAAAAGCAGATCGACTCTGCGCATCGCATCGGCGCAGAGGTGATCGAACTGCACACAGGCGCTTATTGCGATGCCTTCGCAGAGGGTGATTTAGAGACGCGTGATCGTGAGCTGGCCGCGATGACCGAAATGGCAGCCTATGCTCATCATCTAGGTCTTGAGGTGCATGCAGGGCACGGCCTGACCTATGAGGACGTCACCCCCGTCGCGCAGCTGCCGCAAGTGCAAGAAGTGAACATCGGTCATTTTATCATTGGCGAAGCGGTGTTTCGCGGTCTTGGGCCCGCCATTCAAGACATGCGCCGTGTGCTTGATTTAGCGCGCCCATGAGCGGTTGGGAACTTGCCGCGCTTTTGCTCGCTTGGGGTCTAGGTGGCGGTTCTCCCGGACCTGCGACCTTGACGATTAGCGCAGCGGCGATGAAACGCGGGCGCATCGCTGGTGTTGTATCCGGCTTTGGCATCGTGTGTGGCTCTGCCTTTTGGGGCATTGCATCTGCACTCGGCATGGGCGCTGTGATGCTCACAAACGCGTGGCTTTTTATGGCTTTGAAATACATCGGGGCGCTGTATTTGGGATATCTCGCGCTGAAATCCTTCCGATCCGCGTGGCAAGGACATGCCGCCAAAGAACAGGCGGCGCTCAAAGGCGGGTTGAAACGTGTCTTCGCCAAAAGCCTCGCGATTCACCTCACCAATCCCAAAGCTATCCTTGGGTGGGGCGCGATCTACGCGATTGCCTTGCCAAAGGATGCGCCGACCTCAGCATTGTTGGTGCTGTTCACCCAACTCATTTGCGTCTCCATTGTCGTTTTCATCGGCTATGGCATTTTGTTCTCGAACCCTTGGATCGTTGAACGCTATCGCCGCGCGCGCCGTGGTTTTGAGATCGGCTTTGGTGTTCTTTTTGGTGCGGCGAGCCTGAAAATCCTTACGACGAAGGCGATCTAGCTCATGATCCTTGGCATTGGCACAGACCTTGCGAATATTGAACGCATCGCTGGTACGCTTGAGCGCTTTGGGGATCGTTTCAAAAACCGTGTTTTCACTGAAATTGAACAAGCCAAGGCAGAACGCCGCCGCGATGTCGCAGGTACTTACGCCAAACGCTGGGCTGCAAAGGAAGCATGCTCCAAGGCGCTTGGTACAGGACTTGCGATGGGCATCGCTTGGAAGGACATGTCGGTGACTAATCTGCGCAGCGGACAGCCTGTGATGCATGTGACGGGATGGGCGGCAAAGCGCCTCGTTGAGATGACGCCAGCGGGACATGAAGCCATTATCCACGTAACGCTCACCGATGATCACCCATGGGCGCAAGCATTTGTGATGATCGAAGCGCGGCCATTGGCCCTAAACTAGCGTTGCGCGGTGCCAATCCGCGCAGTTGACATAAAGGCAAGCGCACCTCATGTAGCGTGCACCTGCGAAATGGAGAAAAGCACATGGCCGACGCCGAAAAAAAGGGCAATCCAGTCATTGAGACCATCAAGACTGTTGTTTATGCGCTGCTCATCGCAGGTGTGTTTCGCACGATCTTTTTCCAGCCTTTCTGGATTCCGTCAGGCTCTATGAAAAACACGCTATTGATCGGCGATTTTCTCTTCGTGAACAAGATGGCTTATGGCTATTCCTATGCCTCTTGCCCATCAGTGATTATCCCGCGTTTCGGTATTAACCTTGATGCAAAAAGCTTCTGTGGCTTTGCAGACGGCGATAACACGCGCCTCTTTGGCGGTGAGCCTGAGCGCGGTGATGTTGTTGTCTTCCGCCACCCTGTGTCAGGCCGTGATTTCGTCAAGCGCTTGATCGGGATGCCCGGTGACAAAGTGCAGGTCAAAGGCGGCGTCGTGTTCATCAATGGCGAAGCTGCACCGCAAGAACCTGCGGGTATCTTCGAAGAGGTTGCCGCCGCGCAAGGCCCTCATCGTTTGCGCCCCCGTTGTGCCAACGGTCCTGTGGGCGAGGGCGGCACATGCAACAAAGAACTTTTCACTGAGACGCTCCCGAATGGTGTCACTCATTCGATTTTGAATATCGGTACGCAACGCTCTGATGATACGCCGGTTTACACGGTGCCTGAGGGCAATTATTTCTTCATGGGCGACAACCGCGATAATTCATCTGACAGTCGCGTTCCAAATGCTGCGGGTGGCGTTGGATTTGTCCCTTACGAGAACCTGATTGGTCGCGCTGACCGTGTGATGTTCTCTTCTGCGGGTCGCTCTATGCTGTTCTTCTGGACATGGCGCTCTGATCGTTTCTTCAAGGCGGTCAATTGATCTTATGAAGCTCTCGGCAGATCTTCAGGCTTTGCAAGAGCGGATTGATTACCGCTTTGAGCAAGGCGAGTTGCTGACGGAAGCTGTGACCCACTCCTCAATGTCTTCGCCGTCGCGCGGGGACAACCAGCGCCTTGAGTTTCTTGGGGATCGTGTGCTTGGCCTCGTTATGGCCGAAGCGCTTTTGGGCGCGGATGTGAAAGCCTCCGAGGGCCAACTCGCCCCGCGCTACAATGCTTTGGTACGCAAGGAAACTTGCGCGGATGTTGCGCGTGAGATTGGTCTTGGAGATGTTTTGCGACTTGGCCGTTCCGAGATGAAAAGCGGTGGGCGGCGTAAACTGGCATTGCTTGGCGATGGCATGGAAGCTCTGATTGCCGCGGTCTATGTGGACGGCGGCTTTGATGCAGCACAAGCGCTGATCCTGCGGCTTTGGGGCACTCGGATCAACAGTGTTGAAGCAGATGCGCGCGACCCGAAAACCAGTTTGCAAGAATGGGCGCAATCGCGTGGGTTTACCCCGCCAGCTTATATAGAGACGGCCCGTTCTGGCCCTGATCACGCCCCCCATTTCACAATCGAAGCGCGCCTGCAAAATGGCGAGACAGCAAGCGCTGAGGCCGGATCAAAACGCCTCGCGGAACAAGCAGCGGCAAAGGCTCTGCTGACAAGGATGATGGCAGATGACTGAGACAGCAACACGCGCAGGCTTTGTGGCGCTTATTGGCGAACCGAACGCGGGTAAATCGACGCTTACGAATCGCATGGTGGGCGCGAAAGTGTCGATTGTGACGCATAAGGTGCAAACGACGCGTGCACGTATTCGCGGGGTCGCTTTAGAGGGTGCGTCGCAGTTGGTGTTCGTCGATACGCCCGGCCTGTTCAAACCAACGCGCCGCTTGGACCGTGCGATGGTCGCGGCTGCATGGGGTGGCGCGGCGGACGCGGATGTTGTGGTCTTGATGATCGAAGCGAACCGCGGTGTGTCCGAAGGGGTCGAAAAGATTTTAGAAGGCTTGCAAGCCTTTGGTGAAAAACGCAAAATTGCGTTGGCAATCAACAAAATTGATCGGGTCAAATCCGAAGCGCTGCTCGCCTTGTCCGAAAAGATGAATGAAGCCTATCCGTTTATCGCGACCTTCATGATTTCTGCGGAACGCGGTCACGGTGTCGATGCGCTCAAAGAATGGCTCGCGGGTGAAGTGCCCGAAGGTCCATGGCTTTACCCCGAAGATCAAATCGCTGACTTGCCTTTGCGCATGATTGCGGCGGAGATGACCCGCGAAAAGTTGACTTTGCGTTTGCATCAGGAATTGCCGTACCAGCTCACCGTTGAAACGGAGAATTGGGAAGAGCGCAAAGATGGGTCGTGCAAAATCGACCAGCTGATCTACGTCATGCGCGACGGTCACAAAGGCATCGTGCTGGGCAACAAAGGCGAGACGATCAAAGCCGTCGGAAAAGCCGCGCGCGAAGAATTGGTCGAGTTTTTGGGTCGCAAAGTGCATCTGTTCTTGCAGGTCAAAGTGCGTCCGAACTGGCTGGAAGAGAGCGAGCGCTACGACGAGATGGGTCTGAATTTCAAAGACGGGAATTCATGATCCGGTTAAGCACACGGTTTTGGGTGGATGCTTATCTCGCGCGATTGCGGGTCAATGATATTGCTGCGTTTGTCGTTGCGCATGGCGATGATACTGCTGGCGCGGTTTTGGTGAAATCCGCGACGCTAGATGGTCAGGCCAAGCTCTATCAGCGCAGTTATGATTTGCTTGAGGACACCCGAAAATGGGCGATCCTTAGTGAAGGGGATGAGCGGGACGTTGATGCTTCTATCGCCAAGCAACGTCAGTTTGACAGTGATGTCTGGGTGATCGAAGTTGAAGATCGCGCAGGGCGCACGCTGCTGGGCGAGCAGGGGCTGCAATAGATGGAATGGCGCGATCAGGGAATTCTGCTCTCTGTGCGCCGCCACGGCGAAACCAGCGCGATTATTGATGTGTTCACGATTGAGCACGGGCGTCACGCGGGTATCGTGCGCGGTGGCACCTCGCGCAAGATTGCACCCATTTTGCAACCCGGTGCACAGCTCGATGTCAGCTGGCGTGCGCGGCTTGAGGATCATCTGGGCAGCTACACAGTCGAACCTCTGCGTTCACGCGCAGCGGCGGCCCTGAGTGATCGTTTGTCGCTTGCTGGGTTGAACGCTGTGACGGCTTTAATCGCATTTGCATTGCCCGAGCGCGAAGCCAATCCACACCTCTACAAAATG
This sequence comes from Planktotalea frisia, assembly GCF_001890925.1. Classification (GTDB taxonomy): domain Bacteria; phylum Pseudomonadota; class Alphaproteobacteria; order Rhodobacterales; family Rhodobacteraceae; genus Planktotalea; species Planktotalea frisia. The sequence continues at coordinate 5,660 of NZ_MLCB01000151.1, read as the reverse complement.
AGCGAGCAATTGCTTGATCTGCTGGGCCAGCACGATGTTTGGCCGCTCGCCTATCTGCGCTTTGAAATCGCTTTGCTCGAAGCGACTGGCATGGGTCTCGACCTCAGCGCCTGTGCTGTGAGCGGAACCAACGAAAACCTGATCTATATTTCCCCCCGTACGGGGCGCGCGGTCAGTGAACAGGTGGCGGGTCCTTGGGTGAACAAACTTCTGCCCTTGCCGCCAATCCTGAAAGGCGAAGGCACAGGAAGCGACGCTGAGATCGAGCAAGCCCTTCAAACTACAGGCTATTTCCTCAAAGAAAAGCTCGCACCAAATTTAGGTAATCGCACTCTGCCAGAGGCGAGAGGCCGTTATGTCGATCTTTTCTCGCGTCAGATCACTCGGCCTTAAACACCATCGTGCGACCCTCGTCATTGGTCAGGATCAAGACCTCATTCCCGACTTCCGATAAGGTCATCGCAGAGAGAGCCATAAAGAACGCATTCTCGGCAGCTAGGTCAGGACAGGCCATTTTTGTCGCCATTGCTGGACCCACCTCGAACCACGGGTAGGGCGCTTTTTGCTGAACCGAATAGCGGTTGCACGGCGCTTGTCCTTTAATCCAGCCTGCTTTGTCGAATTCCATTGTTGCGCGCGCGGAAAACGCGACGCCGTCGATTTCGCTTAGCGCCCAAACCTTGCCAGACGCGCCGTATTTCGAGAGGCTCTCATCCCCAACGCAAGCGGTCCCGACGAGCAGCGCGCACGCAGCGAGAAAGCGTATCACGCGACGCTCGCACGGATCGCGCGGATGTTTTCGCCGTAAGGCGCGGGGTTGCTCACCGAACCGCCCTTGAAAACAGCAGACCCCGCAACGAGCACATCAGCCCCTGCATCCACGCAGCTTTTCGCAGTCTGAGGCGTAACGCCACCGTCAATCTCGATATGCACTGGACGATCCCCGATCATCGCGCGCAATTTTGCGATCTTTGAGGCAAGTGGGATGAACTTCTGACCGCCAAAGCCGGGGTTCACAGTCATCACGCAGACCAAGTCACAAATGTCCAAAAGATGCTCAACCGCGCTTGCTGGCGTGCCTGGGTTCAATGCAACGCCTGCCTTAGCGCCAGCGGCGCGAATGGCTTGCAAGGTGCGGTGAATATGCGGCCCAGCTTCCACGTGCGCGGTGATGAAGTCCGCGCCTGCCTGTGCAAACCCGTCGATGTAGGCATCCACGGGCGAGATCATCAAATGCACGTCCATAACCGTTTTGATGTGTGGTCGGATCGCGGCGCATGTGGTCGCACCAAAGCTGAGGTTTGGCACGAAGTGCCCGTCCATCACATCAACGTGGATCCAGTCCGCGCCTTGCGCTTCGACGGCTTCAATCTCCGCGCCAAAGTTGGCGAAGTCAGCGGACAAGATGGAAGGGGCAATTTTGACAGAGCGATCAAAGGACATGTGGCAGTTTCCTGAGCAGGTTTCGATTTGCGCCCCTCTTAACGCGCTGCGCCCCCCCGCGATAGGGGGTTTTCCTTAGTTGGGTATGCAGGGTACGGTTGGATATTATAACATTTTTTTAATGAGATATCTTATGCGCATTTTACTCGTCCTCTTTATGCTTGCGATGCCCGCAATGCTTGTCGCTCAAAGTGAAAGCCAACCTGACGGCGCAATCGCTGTCGAGGATAGTGCCACCCAAGACGCGGCGATTGCCGTGCGTATCCGCGATATTCTGTCTGAGCTTGATGGCTATGAGGATGTGACGGTCACTGTGACGTCTGGCATTGTGACGATGCGAGGCACGACGCTTGATAGTGAAAAGATCGCGCGTTTGAACGATCTCACAGGCCGCGTCGAAGGCGTTGTTGCGATTGAAAACAGCGTCACAGAGACCACAGATGTGGTCAAGCGCCTCAACCCCGCCGTTGAACGTTTTCGTGCGCGCATAGCGCAAGTGATTGCGTTTATTCCATTGGCCTCTGTCGCGCTTTTGGCGTTTATCATCATTGTCTTTGTTGGCTTTTTTATCGCGCGCATGCGTCAACCTTGGAACAGGCTCGCCCCGAATGCGTTCATTGCCGACATTTACCGTCAAATCTTGCGCCTTGGCTTTATGGTTGGTGGCTTGGTGGTCGCGCTCGATATTATGGGTGCGACTGCGCTTTTGTCGACCATTCTAGGGGCCGCTGGTATCATTGGCCTCGCCATTGGTTTCGCTGTCAAAGATACGGTTGAGAACTTCATCGCCTCGATCATGCTCTCGATCCGTCAGCCTTTCCGGCCCAATGATACGATCGAAATAGGCGGCGACACAGGCAAAGTCATTCGCCTTACCTCTCGCGCCACGATCTTGCTAAGCTTTGATGGCAATCACATTCGCATCCCGAATGCCACAGTGTTCAAAAGCCGCATTGTGAACTTTTCACGCAATGATGAGCGGCGCTTCAAATTCTCGCTTGGCCTTGCGCCAGAAACGGATTTTGTCGACGCGCAACGTATCGCTTTGGAAAAACTACAAGAGCTGCCGTTTGTCTTGGAAGCGCCTGCGCCCGCTGTCTGGATTGACGAAATCGGTGACAGCACAATTTCGATCACTTGCGCGGGTTGGATTGAGCAACATAAATCGTCCTTGGTTGCTGCGCGTGGCGAGTCGATTCGTCTCGTAAAGCTCGCGTTGGAAAAAGCCGACGTACAAATGCCAGAACCCACATATCGCGTGCTCTCACCGTCCTTGGCGAAATTGGCGTCGTCGGATGAAAGCTCGTCCGCTGGCATGTATAAAGAGCTCGCGCGCGATGCGGATATTCGTGAGGAAAGCCAAGTGGCTATGGACGTAGACGCCGTAACGGACGCGGCACTTGAGCAAATTGTGGACGCCGAGCGCAAAGAGACGGAGTCCGGCGACTTGCTGCGTCGTGAAGCCCCTGAGGAATAAGTGCATTTTTTGCAAATATGCACTTGATCGTCGGGCATCTCCGGCTTAGACACCGACGCACGTTGGGATGTAGCCAAGTGGTAAGGCAACTGTTTTTGGTACAGTGTACCGTAGGTTCGAATCCTACCATCCCAGCCAGTACCTTCCTCTGATAGTCCCGATACGAGTGTGGCGCGAGATAGTGCCGCGTTATCCGAGGGTTACGCCGTTGGGTTTGTAATGCAGACTGGAACGTGGCTCTGAAGTGGGCGCAGATATGCCATCTGTCTGAGACAGGCATTTCGGCGATACGAGGTTGAGATGGGAGCTTATAGAGTCGCGATCAATGCGCGTTGCTCAGCCCAGTTTACTGGCATGGCGTGACGAAGACACCAATCAGATGTGAAGCCGAATGGCTGGGTGCCATCCATAACATCGCGAATGATGTCCGGCGCAAGGAACGCGAGATCGATCATCTGCTGGATGCGTCGTTTCGATGTTTGATCACTTGCTGCGATTTGAGAGAATGTCTTGCCTGATTTGATTTGCTCAAACCAAAGATGGGCTTTGGCGATATTCTTGATCAAAGTTTCATCGCGCGCGCTGGGAGCATCCGCAAAGATCAGTTTGGTTTCCACACCGCGTTTGCGGATCTGGAAGGGGGCCTTGATTGTGAGAGGGCCTTGGACTTGCTCGTCACTGTCGCGCTCAAAGAATGTTGCGATCTTCTTTTGGTCCATAAAGATGTTCAGCTCGCCAACCTTCAGGTCGATGCGCTCGATAAGTTCAAGCCATGAAGTTGATCTGCCACCGCTGGCATCAATCTTAGCCTTGGCATCTGCAATTTCTGCGGCTGTTGCATTTGGAAAGAGCGTTCCAATAAATGAGGGGCTGTTGAAGCGCTTTGCGATCACGCTGGCTACTTTCGTCTCCAGCTCTACCGCAGGCAATCGCCAGCCATCCTTGTCTGGCGAGCCGCTGTTTTTGATCAATCGATGCGAGACGTAATAGCGCAACCGAACACCAGCGTTTGTCCTGCTGTGAGAAGGTGTCAGGCGGTCACCGGTCTCATCATAGATCTTCCCGCAAAGCAGTGAGCTTTGCTTTGCAGTTTTGCGGGCTCTGCTTTTGCTCGCTCCTTCTTGCAGCATCGCTTGAATGCGATCCCAGCGCTCTGGTGTGATGATCGCTTCGTGCTGACCTTCATGAACCAGCGTCTTGTGCTTGATCCGACCCGCATAGATTGGATTGATCAAGATGTGATGGATATGTCCACGATCAAAAGGAACACCACCTGTGCGTTTGCCTGATGCCGTGCTTCGTTTCTTGCTGCGCAGCCCGAACTCATCAGCAGCGGTTTTAACGGCTCGAACGGTGCCGTGTTCTTGATACAAATCATAGAGCCTGCGAACCGTCGCTGCTTCAGCTTCGTTGATCTTCAGCGTTCGACCGTCAGCGTCATACCCAAGCGGCACCAAACCACCCATCCAAAGGCCTCTGCGCTTTGAGGCCGCGATCTTGTCCCTAATGCGTTCTGCAGTCACTTCACGTTCGAACTGGGCAAACGACAGCAGCATGTTCAGTGTTAGCCGCCCCATGCTTGTAGCGGTGTTGAAGGATTGCGTGACAGACACAAAAGACGCCTCTGCTTCATCCAGCGTGTCGACGATCTTGGAGAAGTCGGCCAACGAGCGTGTAAGACGGTCAATCTTGTAGACAACGATTTGATCAACACGTCCGTCTGCAATGTCTTGCAGGAGCTGGCGTAGGGCAGGGCGCTCCAACGACCCACCCGACAAGCCACCATCGTCATAGTGCTCTGGCAGCAAAACCCATCCTTCATGCTTTTGGCTCGCGATGTAAGCGGCGCAAGCTTCGCGCTGCGCATCCAGAGAGTTGAACTCTTGCTCCAATCCATCCTCTGATGACTTACGTGTATAGATGGCGCAACGTAGCTTCTTCATGCCCGTTGCCCTCCAGACTTCGCGTTCAGCCCAAAGAAGCGGGGCCCCGACCAGGTCGCCCCTGTGATGTGCTTCGCGATGGCGGACAAAGACCGCCATGTCTTGCCGTCCATCTCAGACCCTCCTTCAACAACATGCACCTGATAGGTCCGTCCATTCCATTCGCGCACAAGATACGCGCCAGTGTTCAAAGTAGGTGCAATCGCGACCTCAGCTTTCTCACCTGTCGCGATCTGCTGAAGAGCGCGTCGCGTCGCTGTCGGAAGCCCGCCATGGGCTTTGCACTGCGCCGAATAAGCTGAAGCCTTTTGAAGGAAGCTCACTGATAAAAACGGCGGTGGGGGTGTGCCGAAGGCATGCTCCCAAGCTTGCAATGCTTCTGGTCGCTCTGGATTAGGATCATGCCCCATTGGATATCTCCGGCGCAGCGGCAGCGGGTTCCGAATGAATGCGATACTTGGCCAATCCTCCGCCTGAAGGCTTGCTGCCGAAAATAGCAAATCCAGCTTTACGCAGACCGCTCATCGCTGCGCGTGTCGTATGTTGCTGCCAGCCCAGCTTGTCGCTCAACGTCGCGATATCTACGCCAGCCTTGGAACCCAATAGCTTGGTCAATTGCGCTTTCTTCGTCGCGCGCGGTTTGGTTGAAAGTGTCATGTCCGTCTCCTCAGGTTCAGCGGAAACATCCCGCTGCTACTGAGTGAAGCCCAGCCTTGCTGAGCGGTGCGCGAATAGGTGCCGAGGTCGTATCTCAAAACGAGGCAGTCGATATCTACGGATGCTGTTCGTCCCAGCGG
>NZ_MLCB01000150.1 GCF_001890925.1 Planktotalea frisia | reverse complement strand
TCAGACAATTTCCGCGTCATAACCCATGAAAAAATTCGGGTTTTGGGGTAGCAGCGGTATAGCGATCAATCTCGTCATGCTTTAGCGCCGACGCATCTAATGCGCCTCGCGTAGCAGCTGCAAATTCGTTCCGCACAAAGGTCGGGATCGAGCGATCAAACACCACGCCAAAACCAGCTTCATCCACATCCCAACCCATAATGGACAGCGTATCTGGCCACATCTTTTGATAGCCTTGACCCAGTTCAACCCGTGTTTTTCCATCGGTTGCATCTGTGCTCAAGCACGCTGCAGCAGAACCATCGCCAAACAACGCGGTCGCGATGATGTCAGCCTTTTGTAAGCGGTCTGCGCGAAAAGAGAGCGAGCAAGTTTCGATCACCACCAAAAGTACTTTCGCCCCTTCACGCGCCTTTGCCAAAGACTGCGCCACAGAAAGGCCCGTCACGCCGCCGGCGCACCCCAAGCCGAACAAAGGCACGCGCATGATATCCTCGCGAAACCCCATGTCGCTGAAAACCTGCGCTTCTAGCGTCGGCGTCGCGATCCCCGTGGAAGAAACTGTGACGACGCAATCCACCTCTTCGGCTTGCCAACCTGCGTTCAACAATGCCAAGCGTGCCGCATCAAGGAACATGGCTTTTGCTCCCTCGATGAAGGCGACATTGCGATCGACCCAGCCGTGTTCCTCAGAGAACCAATCAATCGGTACAACGGAATAGCGCCGATCAATTCCCGCTGTCGCAAAGCTTTTCGAGAGGCGCTCAAACTGCGGATATTTCGCGCCAAAGATAATGCCCGCGCGCTCGCGCACTTCGTCCTGCGTCAAAACATGCGGTGGGAGCGCTGTCGATAATCCGTGCAAAAAGACAGGCATCGCGCCTCCTCAACCTCAGTTCAAACGCGGCGTGCTCAGGTGATCACATCCGGCTCAACTCTGCCGATCATAGCCTGCATATCGCTCAAAGCGAAAGCTGCATTTCGCACGTCTTTCAACGCATCCTGCGGGTCCAGATCAATCGCACCGTCGCTGCCGGAATATTGCTCAAGATAAAGCCTGAGCGTTGCGCCCTCGGTCCCCGTTCCCGAAAGTCTGAAAACAGCACGCGCACCCGTTTCAAATGCCACGCGAACCCCTTGATTGCTGCTCACTGAGCCGTCGACAGGATCGTTGTAGGAAAAATCATCAGCGCTTTTGACAGTTAAACCTGCCACGCTTTGGCCCGCCAAATCAGCAAGCTTACCGCGTAAAGCACTCATCAACGCATCTGCTTTGTCGCTGGCCACGGCCTCAAAATCATAGCGCGAATAATAGTCGCGTCCGAAAGTCTGCCAATGATCTGTCACGATCTCTTTCACCGACTGTTTGCGCACAGCCAAGATGTTGAGCCACAACAGAACCGCCCATAACCCATCCTTTTCGCGCACGTGATCAGATCCAGTTCCCGCGCTTTCTTCGCCACAAAGCGTGACTTTTCCAGCATCCAGCAGATTGCCGAAAAACTTCCACCCCGTTGGCGTTTCATAGCTACCGATACCAAGCTTTTCGGCCACACGATCACTCGCCCCACTCGTCGGCATAGAGCGCGCAATCCCAGCAAGACCTTTGGCATAGGCCGGTGCAAGATGCGCATTGGCCGCCAAAATCGCGAGACTGTCGGAGGGCGTCACATAAGCATCTTTGCCAACAATCATGTTGCGATCACCGTCACCGTCGGACGCGGCACCAATATCTGGCGCAGTGTCAGACATCATCAAATCCATCAAATCCTTGGCCCAAATCGGATTCGGATCAGGATGGCCTTTGCCGAAATCCTCAAGCGGGACACCGTTCACAACCGTGCCTTTGGCAGCACCCAACGCATCCTCTAAAATCGCATGTGCATAAGGTCCGGTGACAGCGTGCATCGCATCAAAACGCATGCTGAAGCCGCCCACAAACATCTCCCGGATCGCGTTGAAATCAAACAGCGTTTCCATCAACTCTTGATAGCTGTGCACCGGATCAACGACGTTCACTTGCATCGCACCAAGGCTCTGCTGGCCTAATACTTCGAGATCCAAATCGGCGCTCTGCTCTATTTTCAGCTCTTTGATATTCAGCGTTGCATCGAAGATTTTCGCTGTTAACCCTTCCGGCGCAGGGCCACCATTCTGGCCATTATACTTAACGCCAAAGTCCTCATCTATGCCGCCGGGATTGTGGCTTGCCGACAGAATAAAACCACCATCAGCTTTACCCAATCGAATCAAGTGCGACGCAGCAGGTGTCGATAAAATACCGCCCTGCCCGACCGTTACATGCGCCGCGCCATTCGCAGCTGCCATTTTCAGAATGATCTGGATTGCGTCTTTGTTGAAATAGCGGCCATCGCCGCCAACCACAAAACTTTTACCAGCAGCCCCGCCAATCGCATCAAACGTCGCTTGGATAAAATTCTCCAAGTAATTCGGCTCCATGAAGACGCGTGTCTTTTTTCGCAAGCCCGAAGTTCCGGGTTTTTGACCTTCAATTGGGCTCGTTTGACGCACTTCGATGCTCATAGTCACTCCTGATGTCGTGGTATTTCTGCTAGGCTTGCATATCCCCGAACCAAAGCAAAGGATCACCCGCCTCCCATTTGGGATACTTTTGCATGATTGAAGCAAACCGTTCGGATGTTAGGAAAGCATCGAGCCAATTGCGCAGACTTTCTGGCGCATCCGTATCAAATCGCGCACGATCAATGTGGGCAAACTGCCGAATGAATGGAAATATCGCGATATCTGCCAGTGTGATCTTCGCACCGCAAAGATACTGGTTTTGGCTCAATCGCGTACCGAGGAGATCAAGAAACACCTGCGCATTCGCGCGTTCAGCGTCAGGGTCAGAGCCGTAGCGGCTCACGTATTTCGTGCGATCCAACGCCTCTTTGAAGGGACCATCGCATTGTTCGATCAACCCAAGCGCATCCTCAGACAAATCCAGCAAACCCTCAGGATCATTCTGCCCCAAAGCCCAGCGCATCACATCAAGAGATTGCTCAATCACACGTTCACCATCGACCACCACAGGCACTGTGCCTTTGGGTGAAGCGGCAAGAAACTCGCGCGCTTTATCACGCAGCACAATTTCGCGGTGTTCAGGACGCAAACCCGCAGAAGCAATCGCGAGCCGCGCGCGCATTGCATAAGGACAACGTCGAAAACTGTATAAGATCGGAGCACTCATACTCCTTTTTGCCACGCACCTTTAAGCAACTGCAAGCGTGACACGCGCGCGGCGTGTGATAAAGCTCTGTAAAAGCGCTACATTAATCGCCGCAGGAGAAACCAAATGCTCGAAACCAACATGACCTTCCGCCAATTCCTGCTGCACGACTACCGCAATGAAGGTCTTGAGAAAGATCTGGTCTTCCTGCTCGAAGATATCGCCACGGCGTGCGCGATCATATCAAACCACGTGCGTGACGGTGCGTTTAAAGGCAACCTTGGCGTTGCAGGCAGCACCAACATCCAAGGCGAAGATCAAAAACAGCTCGACGTGATCGCAGACGAAGAGTTCATCCGTCATTGCAGCAATTGTAGCCGCGTGGCCGCGCTCGTCTCAGAGGAAGTGGACGAAGTGCATTGGCTCAAAAAGGAAACCAAAGCAGGCGATTACATCGTCTATTTCGACCCGCTTGATGGCTCATCCAACCTCGATGTGAACCTTTCGGTCGGATCAATTTTCTCGATCGTTCAGATCGCAGAGCCAATTGATACCAGCACTGATGCGTCGGTGCTGATCAAAGGGAGCAAGCAGATTTGCGCGGGCTATTCAGTCTATGGTCCGTCCACATCACTGGTCATTACCACAGGTCACAGCGTCAATGGTTTCACGCACCAGCAAGGTACGGGCGAGTTCCGCCTGACATTCAAAGACATGACAATTCCTGAAACGACGAGTGAGTTTGCGATCAACGCCTCGCGCTATCGTCTGTGGGACGAACCGATCCGTGCCTATTTCGATGAATGCCTTGCAGGCGTAGACGGTGCGCGTGGCAGCAATACGAATATGCGTTGGACAGCCTCTATGGTCGCGGATATTCACCGCATTCTGACGCGCGGCGGTGTCTTTTTGTACCCAATGGATGAGGGAAACCGCGCAACGGGCGGTAAATTGCGCCTGATGTATGAGGCCAACCCGATGGGCTTTATCGTTGAACAAGCGGGCGGCAGCGCCTCAACTGGAACGCAACGCATCCTGGACGTCACGCCAACGTCGCACCATCAACGTGTGCCTGTGATCATGGGCTCCAAGGACGAAGTCGCGCGCATTGATGCGTTTCACGGCAAAAGCTAGGCGTTCACCTTTTCCCAAAAAGCAATCTTTCTTTCGTGACGCTTTTCCAGCTTTTTCAGATAGATATCATGGGGATCAAACCCGTGATATTCGGTGATGTCACCATCTACGGACACGCAATCGGCCAAATGATCCGCAACATGCCCGTATCTGGACGCGCGGCCATGATCTAGCGCGAAGTCAATCATCGCGCGCCACAAAAGCGTCGCCGCTAACGGGTATCGTCCGCGCAATTGCTCTGCCGCAGGGGCCAATTGAAAATAGCGATCACCGTCAATTTCGCGCGGGCGCGTTTGGATAAGTTGAGCCGCGGTGAGCAGATCAGGCCATTGAAGGCAGAACTCCAAAGCAGTTGAGATGTTTTGGTAGCTCAAGACATACGCCTTCGCTTTGTCCTCTGCCTCGACGTCTTCAAAATCGGGCAAGCCTTTGAGATAGCTGCGCAAATGTGCTGGGTTCAAGTTTGCCTCAAAGCAGTTCCAACGATGCGTTTGCGCGTCATCTTCGCGCCCAAGCGACGTTAATGCAGCAAGATAGGCACTGTCCCAAGTTTGCTTTTCAGCTCCGCTCACGAACGCGTCGGCTGCCTCTAGCAACTCCAAAGCGTCCTGTGCTTTGCCCTCTTCTATCCACAGCTGCGCCACCTCAGCTGCGATATCTGGCTGTTTCAAATCCGCTTCGGAATACTGCTCGGTATAAGCTTGGGTATCACCGCTCACCGCGGCTATTTCTTGCAATAAATCTCTGACAAACGCCGCTTTGCGATCCGCTTCATAGCTCTCGCCACCGCGCAGTTGGCGCAAAAAGCGAATGGCGTCATGATCCTGCGCGTCTTGCTCGACAGGTTCTTCTGCATGCGCCTCTACGTGCGCGCGCAAGAGGCCCAAACCGACTTCGCCCAATGCATCAGCCGTCAATGAAATAACGCCATCCCACTGTCCGTAATCATTGTCCTGAAGCGCAAGCCACACCCGATCCGCGAGCATTTTGGGGTCAAGCACCGCACGCGGGGCGATGCCCTCGATCCGCTCCAATGCTTGCTCAAACACCTCGCCCACGCCACCGCGACTGTCATCTACGCGTTGATAAATGGGCGGAGCCATCTCAATGAAATCCCACAAAAGATCAAACGCCAAAGTCGGCTCATTTGGCGCGATCTTATCCGTGATCATCGATAGTTGAATGTCGAGGTCTTTGATAAACGCTTTGCGTTTGCGCCAACCCACGTAGCTTTTGGATTTACGCAGCGATACCAAGCGTTTGCGCACCTCATGCGCCAGTTCGGATGCGCCCAAGTTATGCACCAACTCAAATCGCAAACGGCGTTTGATGTCCGCACTGCCCGCGCTGACCTCCATCAAGAGGTCAGCCAAGCGTTCGGCTCCGAGCGCTTCAAGGTTTGCAGAATTGAGGGTCTTTTTCGACATGCCCTATCGTTTCACGTATCGCGCTCAGTGCAAGCTATTTGTACGTGGCACGACGATCGCCAAAGCTGCGTACACGCCGACGCCACGCTTTGTAACTACCGCTTTTCAACGTATCACGCATCAGCGCCTTCACCTGCTTTTCACCGATCCCAAACTCGCGTTGGATATCCGTAAAACTCACATGATCAGACAGCGCCATTTGCACAATTTCGCTGACATGCGCTTCGGGGAGTAAGATTGTTTTGCTCATGCGAATTGAACTAGAGGCTTGCGCCATAAAAGCAAGTTAGCCCAGTGTCGTTTCAGAATAATTGGGAGTCACTTGATGACACAAGACTTCGCCACGTTTGCGACAAATCTAGCATTCGATGACCTTCCCGAAGACATGATCAAATTGCTCAGGCGCAGTTTTCTCGACACGTTAGGCGTCGCAGCAATTGGCTCGCAGACAGAAATGTCGCATATCGCGCGGCGCGGGGCTTTGGCACTGTTTGGCGCAGGCACTGCTGGGGGTAGTCGTGTGCTCATGGATGGTCGTTCACTTAGCCCAGCCGGTGCGGCAATGGCGGGCGCATTCATGATCGACAGCATTGATGCACATGACGGAACCACGCCGAATAAAGGTCACGCAGGCTCTGCGATCTTTCCCGCCTTGCTCGCGGTTGCGGATAGCTTGCGTCAGAATGGCAGACAGATCACCGGTCAGGATTTCGCGATCTGGCTCGCCCTCGCCTATGAAATCAGCTACCGCGCAGGACAAGTGCAGCACGCGACCTGCCCTGATTATCATACCTCCGGCGCGTGGACCGCTGTCGGCGTTGCCGCAGTTGTTGCACGCATGATTGGGTGCGACGCAGAGCAAATACGCCATGCCGCTGGCATCGGTGAATATCATGGGCCGCGCAGTCAAATGATGCGTTGTATCGACTTCCCGACCATGCTGCGTGACGGCGTCGGTTGGGGTGCGCCTTCTGGCGTAACCGCTGCATATCTTGCACGCGAAGGGTTTACTGGTGCGCCTGCATTGACCTGCGATAGCAAAGAGGCAGCACCCTTTTGGGACGATCTTGGCATACGTTGGCTGACGCTCGAACACACACATTACAAGCTTTATCCTTGCTGTCGCTGGGCGCACTCCTCGATCGATGGGGCGCAAAAATTGATGACGGACAATGCCCTTCATCACAGCGACATCGCGAAGATAGAGATACGCACCTTTCACTACGCGACACGTCTTGCGGGCTATGAGCCAAAAACGCTCGATGAATTCAGCTATTCCATCGCCTTCCCCGTCGCTGCGATGATTGCGAGGGGCAAGATCGGGCCGGATGAGCTGACACCAGAAACGCTGAACGATGCTAACATCCTGCGCATAAGCCGCGCGACCACATTGATTGACGACGATGATATGACAGCCCGCAGCATAGAAAAACGCTGGGCGGCTGTGACACTGGAAACCCTAGATGGTCGTCGGTTCGAAGGCCCGCCCATGACGCCGCGCGGTGATGTGGATCAGCCTGCGTCAGACCAGGAAATCAGCGAAAAGTTTCATCTGTTCGCTGATAGCATTCTTGGAGGAATCCGAGCTAACCGATTGGAAAACTTGTGTAACCACTTTGATCTCTTGGACGCACCCGAGTTTGCAGAGTTCTTAGATCTCATCCTAAGCGCACCAACTACTTAAGCAGTACAGGCAAACAAGTGGCGCCGTGAAATCCGAAACCATGCCACTTTACTGCAGCAGGATCCGGCAATTCCATATCGGGAAAACGCTCGAACAACGTGGGCAGCATGATTTGCCCCACAGCCCGCCGCGCCACGTGAATACCTTGGCAAAAATGGGGACCATTGCCGAAGGATTGATGCCCTTTTTCGCTGCGATAGACGTTAAAAACTTCGCCGTTTTCATAGATATCCTCGTCGCGATTGGCGCTCGCCTGAATGGTCATGACAGTGTCGCCTTTCGGGATCATACAACCGCGCAGCACCGTATCTTCGCGCGCCACTCTTGAAGAGACCGAAATCGGCGCGATCCAACGCACACCTTCTTCAAACGCTTTGTCCCAATCCCCCTGACGCTTCACTTCTTCGAGCTGGTCTTTGTTCGTCAAAAGTCCGTACAAAATTGTGTTCAACGCGTCGCGCGGCTCATTGATGCCGCCGCCGATCGCGATCTTGATATTTGCGTACATCTGCTTTTGCGCGATCGGATTTTCAGCGTTGAGCATCACCGAGAACGCAGAATTATTCGGCGCATCCAGATGGCGTTTTTGCAACCGGTCCAGCAGCGCGTGTATCCCACGATTTGCTGCATCCGCGCGCTCGAATGGTGCGTCCTGCCAGCCGAAATTGCCAGCACCATCAATAAGCGCTTGCGACCATTCCATCATCTCTTCATCGCTCGCTTCGTTCATACCGAGCAAAATTGCCAGTCCTCGCGCCGCGAAGGCGCCAGATAAAACATGAAACAAATCAACCACTTCTCCACGCGGCAATCGTGCGACATAAGCCTCTGCGATCTTTTGATACTCTGCCAGCCAGTCTTGCTTGATCACTTTGGGTGCAAAAGATGGTGCCATCGCACCACGTTCGCGCGCATGCTCTTCACCATCTTTACGCATCAATGTTTGCGCCCAAAACGCGCGCTCCATCGGAGTGTTGGGATCGTTGGAACTGAAAATTTCAGGCGTATCTTTGATGTATTTTGTGTCCTCGGCTTTGGTCACAAACGTGCGTCCTGCCGATTTGATCCGCACAACAGGAGCCTCGCGACGCAAACGTTGATAAATCGGGAACGGATCGCGATTTAGCTGATTAAGCGTAATCGTCTCATCAAGCGGAGCGAGCTGTGCCATAAGGATTTCCTTGCTTTTACCGTCTACGCAGCAAAGCGGCTAAATATCCCTGTCGCAAGGCTAAACTTCGATCTAAAGTGGACGGACGCTAGGATTGACCCACATGACCACCATTGAAAAACCCACAACTTGCTGCACACCGAACCGGCCTGCGACCTCTCAAATTATAGACGCGCAAGTCGCGCTGGATCCAGTCATCGCAGCCAAGTTAAGAGACGCAGCTATCGCGGCAGAGGGCGGTACAGGTTTGGTCGGAACGGCGAGGGCAGGCATCGCGAACGATGGGGAAACACCCCTGCGCAAGACCCGCATAAGATCCTTTCGCGTCAGCGCAACGACAGTAACAAACGCCGAGTTCAAAGCCTTCGTCGATGCCACAGGGTACGTCACCGAAGCAGAACGGATCGGTTGGTCATTTGTCTTTTGGGCGCAGGTTCCCGAAACCATCGAGATGACCCAAGCCGTCCCAGAAGCGCGTTGGTGGCGACGCGTGGATGGCGCAAATTGGCGCGATATCAATGGGCCAGAAACTCAGGCAGACACTTGGCATCCCGACCATCCTGTCGTGCAGATCTCTTGGAACGATGCGCGCGCCTATTGCACATGGGTCGGTGGGCGCTTGCCCACAGAGGCTGAGTGGGAACATGCGGCGCGCGGCGGCCTAGGAGATGTGAAATTTCCTTGGGGTGACGCGCTGCCCAACGACACTGACCATTTTCCGTGCAACATCTGGCAAGGTCGCTTTCCAGAGATCAACAGCGCGCGTGATGGCTATCTCACAACAGCCCCGGCAAAATCGTTCGAGCCTAACACCATCGGGCTCTACAATCTTGTTGGCAACGTCTGGGAATGGACATCAGACGCTTACACGATCAAATCGCTTAAAAAGAACGTGCGCGCGCGATTGGCCCATATGAAAGGGTTCAAATTATCCAAAGGTGGGTCTTTCTTGTGCCACGCCTCGTATTGCTTTCGCTACCGCATCGCCGCGCGCTCGGGTACATCCCCTGACAGCGCAACAACGCATCATGGATTTCGCGTTGTTTGGTCTGAATAAGCACTCTTATCAGGACCAATTCTGTTGCTCGGCCAGCTGCGCTGTCTTATGATTAAACCCATGAAAACACGTATTACATTTGCCGCTTTGCTGCTCACAACAACGTCGCTTTTGGCAGGGCCTTTGCCAGCACCGCTTAGCGACGCGGACTTCGCACCAATAAACTTGGATGAAGCGAAACTCGGGCAGCTTTTGTTTTACGACCCCATTCTGTCTGGCAACAAAACCGTCTCTTGCGCCACCTGTCATCATCCCGCATTCGGCACGGCTGATGCTGTGTCCCTCTCGTTCGGCGATGGCGGCATTGGTCTTGGCAAAGAGCGACGCGCCGATCCAAAAAACATGCCAGAAGAACGCATCCCTCGAAATTCACCTGCTCTGTTCAACCTGGGTGCCAAGGAATTTACCGTTCTGTTTCATGATGGCCGTTTGGAAGCGGATCCGAGTGAACCATCCGGCATTCGCACCCCGATGGGCGCTGATATGCTTGTCGGGTTCGACAGTATCCTTTCTGCGCAAACCATGTTTCCAGTTCTCAGCCGTGATGAAATGGCGGGTTCGTTTCGCGAAAACGAAATCGGCCGCCTGATCCGCCAAGGGATCATCACAGGTGAGGGTGGCGCGTGGGATGTACTTTCGCGTCGTGTAGCGAACATTCCTGAATATTCAGAGCAATTCTTAGCGATCTATCCAGAGATCACATCACCCGACGACATCGCGTTTACGGATATTTCCAACGCCATTGCAGCCTTTGTTGCCTTTGAGTGGCGCTCTGATTCAGCACCGTTTGATCGTGTTTTAGAAGGATCGCACAAACTTGCAGGCGCAGCGCAAAAAGGTCTAGGGCTGTTTTACGGCGACGCCGCGTGCGCGTCATGCCACACGGGCGCATTTTTGACCGACCATCAGTTCCACGTCATGGCTTCCCCGCAAATTGGTCCGGGCAAGTCCGCAACTTTTGAGGATCACCACCGCGATGATGGTCGCTTTCGCGTGACGGGACTAGAGCAAGATCGCTACGCATTTCGCACACCCTCACTGCGCAACGTCGCTTTAACCGCGCCTTATGGTCATGCAGGGGCTCATGCAGATTTAACCAGATTTATTGCCAGCCACGCTGACCCCTCCACCAGTTTACGCACCTATGATCGAGATCAAGCTGTTTTACCTCCATATGAAGCAGAGGATTTCACAGTCTTGGATGATCCCGCGCAACTCGAAGCGATTGCAAGCGCGGTGAGTGTAAAAGCGGTCAAGCTTACGCGTGACGATATCGCGGCCTTGGTGGCCTTTTTAGATACCCTAACCGATCCTATCAGTATCGAAGGCCGCTTGGGGGTACCCGAAACAGTTCCAAGTGGTTTGGAGGTTCAAAACCCGTAGTTAGGGCTTGGCAACTAGGTGACGCGCGCCAACGGCAAGTTCTGTTTGCGAACGTGAGCCGTCGGGCCACGTCACAGTAACCTGCGCATGTGTAGCGCTACCAAGTCCAAAGTGGCGTGGCAATAACTGACCACCTGCATGACCGCCGCCGATCACATGTTGCACCGATTGCGTCGCACCTTGTGTCGAAACTTCAATTACAGACCCAATCGCATTGCGGTTGCCGCCTTCCTGTTCCAGCGAAATGGCGATCCAGTTTCCAGCGTCGGGCGTGACATTGCGGTAAAGCTCTAGTGGCGCGCGACGATTGGACACGACCAAATCAAGCCGCCCATCCAGATCAAAGTCCGCGAATGCAGCACCGCGCGAACGATCAAATGTCGCAACACCCACGTCCTGTGAAATCTCTATGAATGTGCCATCCGCTTGTTGCTGCAAAAGTGTGTTGGGATCGCGCATCGCCATGCTCGGCATCTGATCCACGTTACCTTTCGCGATGAACAAATCAGCGCGCGCATCATTGTTGATATCACCGAACTCCGCGTGCCAACCTGTCGACGGACGCCCTTCATCCCCCACATGCGGGCGATGCGCGTAAGTGCCAATGCTGTAGGGCGCTGCGATATATCCGCCCTCAGGATTAGCGAATTGCAACAATTGATCTCCCATAGAGGTCAACATCACCTCATCCAGCCCGTCACCGTTCAAATCCCTGCTCGCGATGCCCATGCCCCAAAGCGCAACGCGCTTCCAACCGTCTGCTTCGTCCAAGAAACGCCGCTCTTTAATGTCCCACATCTGTTCGCGCCCATCATTCACGTAATAATGACGATCGTTCGAAATCCGCAACGTATCGCGCCCGCGTGAATCTTTTGCAGCAAGCATTGAGAGCGGGCAAAAGCCTGGCTCTAGAACCTCAGAAACATAACCCTTTTCGGACGGTCTGAGAATTTCATTTGTGTCACAAGCTTCAAACGGACCTTCTGGATCAGCGCGATCAACGTAATTGCCAATGGCAAGTGTTGGGCGTGCACCGTCGCCTTCCCACCAAGCAGTAAAGGCCGTGCTCCAAGCATTTGATGCAGGCAAGCTAAAAGCATCCGTGGCATCCATAAACGCGCAATTAGGAGCACCCTTCAAGATACGGTTCTGACCCGCGACAAGGACGAACAGATCAAGCCAACCATCACCATCAAGATCAATCGGATAGGCACCTGTAACCCCTTTGATTTCACCGATATCGGCACGCTCAAAGACAAAATCCCCCTTATTGCGCATCAATTGCGCAGGGTTCGCGCCACCAGCGGCAAAAATGTCGGGCAGTTCATCACCATCACAATCAAACACCGCAAGACCACCACCAACAAAGTGTTCCCAACCACCGTTATAAATGTGCTCTGGCAGACTTTCAGAACGGTTCTCAAACAACGGCTGAGCCGAAGCCGTACCAGTCAATAAAGCAAGACATGCAAAGACTGCGCGTTTCATGCAGGCACCATCCCAATTCCACCGACGAGCCGGTCTGTTAAAGCCACAAGCGCTGGAACCGTTGCCCCGCGCGCCCAGAATTCATCGCCCCAGGCGTGCGCTTCTACTTGGCAAGGTTCGCGCGTGCTCGACAAAGTCAGTCGTTGCATTTCATCCATCACCTCGGGTGCATAGAAGTAATCAAAGCGCATGCAATCGCCCGAAATAATGATCAAAGGCGGGTCAAACAGCTGAACAACATTCGACAATCCAATCGACAAAAAGCGCCCTGCCCTTTGGAAAACCATCTCTGAGGGCTGGTGCCCTGCCTTTGCTTTTTTAAATAATAGATCGAGCAGTTCGTCCACTTTTTTATGCTGAATATTATCATGACCCAGCAAGGTTAAGGCTTCGCGCGCCAAAGCGTAGTCCCCCAAATACGCCTCAAGACATCCCCTTTGTCCACAACGACAAAGCGCGCCGTCCAGCTGCACCTTCGTATGTCCAAGCTCTAGGCCAACACCATGTGTGCCACGGTAAAGACGGTTGTTCAGAACAACACCCATCCCGACGCCATTTTCAATAGTGACAACCGCAAAATCAGTCTTGTCGCGCCCCTCGCCGAACCAAAGCTCAGCAAGAGTTAACATATTGGTATCATTATCTAAAAACATAGGAGCAGGAAATTTTGCCTCGAACGCACCGACGATATCAACGTTTACTTCGTGCAATAAAGAACACCAACTAATTCGGTTGTCAGACAGGTTTATAATCCCTGGCACACCCAGACCCACTGCGCCAATATCGCTTTCTTGCATACCAGCTTTGTCGATCACAATTTGGCATAGCTCAAAAACCTCATCCAAAAGCGCATCAAGCGTCCGAATGGCTCCCGCCGTCTGCAATTGCGCGGTGACCAAAACGTCACCTGCGAAATCACACAACACTGCGGTATGTTGCTTGAACGATAGCTTGATACCAATCATGTAACTCGCTTCGCGCACCACTTCCAAAGCAACCCGTGGACGGCCGCGCCCATGTTCACGATCAGGTTCATCAACTTCTCGTAAAAACCCGGAATCGATCAAATCAGCCGTCAGCGTAGTTGCGCTTGCCCCGCTGATGTTCAAAGATCGCGTAATGTCAGCACGTGCTGCACGACCAGCAGCTCGCACGCGCTCAAAAACTTGCTGTCGCAATGCCGGCAAACGCGCTGCATCCCCAGCTAACAAAGGGCCACAGCCTAAGGTTTGGTCTATGTGCGTGATATAATTCACTGGATGAATTTATTCCTTGTGTGCGGACCACTTTCAAAAGCGTACACCCGAGATCATCCAGTAAAAAGGAAAATATTACTAAGTAAACCAAAAATTTTTTAATTTTTATTTTGCAAATCAAATTTAATCGATACAAGTTACCTTTCATGCGAGTCACATGACTCGTCCTCAAGCGGTGCTTGGGGTTCTATTGGGAGGACTAAAATGAATAAACTTATAACAGCGGCCATCGTCGCGACGATCGGCTTCACCTCAGCTGCGCTCGCAGAAGGCAAGCGTATCGGCGTTTCTTGGGCAAGCTTTCAGGAAGAGCGCTGGAAAACAGACGAAGCCGCAATGGTTGCAGCGATCGAAGCGGCTGGCAACACATATGTATCCGCAGACGCGCAGTCATCTTCTGCAAAGCAGCTAACAGACATCGAAGCACTGATGAGCCAAGGCGTTGACGCGCTTATCATCAACGCATGGGACAAAGATGCAATCGGCCCAGCAATCGACGCGGCTGCGAACGAAGGCATTCCGATGATCGGTTATGACCGTCTTATCGAAGACGAGCGTACGTTCTACCTGACATTCGATAATGTCGGTGTTGGCCGCATCATTGCTGAGTCAGTCGTTGCAGCTCAACCAAAAGGCAACTACGCGATCATCAAAGGCGATCCAGGCGATCCGAATGCAGGTTTCTTGCTTCAGGGCATGATGCAAGTCATCGGCGGTGCAGTTGAATCCGGCGATATCGTAATTGCTGGCGAAAACTTCTCCGACAGCTGGAAGCCTGAAAATGCTCAGAAAAACATGGAGCAGATCCTAACAGCGAACGACAACAACATCGACGCTGTTCTGTCCCAGAACGACGGCATGGCAGGCGGCGTTGTTGCTGCACTTAGCGCACAGGGTCTTGTGATCCCAGTGGGCGGTCAAGACGGTGACTTGGCAGCGATCAATCGTGTTGCACGCGGTTCGCAAACTGTTTCTGTTTGGAAGAACGCAACAGACCTCGGTACAGCTGCTGGCGAAATCGCGTCCGCTCTGGCTCAGGGCACTTTGATGACTGACATCGAAGGTGCAAGCATGTTCACAGGCGGCGAGAAGGGCACACCAGTTCCTTCCATCCTTCTGGATCCAACACCGCTTACAAAAGCGAACCTGAGTGTTGCAATTGACGCAGGTCACATCTCCAAAGAGCAAGCCTGTGAAGGCGCGATGGACGGTGTAGACGGTTGCGGCATGTAAGCTAAACCATTGTCAGCGCGCCCATCACGCGGCGCGCTGACTTTCTTCTTTTCCACAACTCCATAGTTGTAAGTACGTCGTTCTGATCCTGAAAAAGGAATCAAAACGCCAGCAAGCGTTGAGGTCTTCACCTTCGCTTGAGCCAGGGATTTTATGATATCATGACTGACACACCCGACTCGTCTTCTGACCCGCACGCGCCAAAGGCGCAGAATGTGAACCTCCTCCGAAAGTTCCTGAATGGGACAGAGATTGATACACGACTTCTTGGCATGTTTGGAGCGCTGGCTCTCATCTGGCTCGGATTTCATTTTTATGGTCTAATCTTTAAAGGCTTTGGCGCGATGCTTACGCCGCGCAATTTATGGAACCTCTCTGTTCAAACCTCATCGATCGGGATCATGGCGACAGGAATGGTTCTCGTGATCGTAACCCGCAATATCGACCTCTCAGTTGGTGCATTGGTCGGTGTCACCGGCATGACCATGGGCATTTTGCAGGCTGAAATTTTCCCGCAATATATCGGTTTGGGGCATCCAATGATGTGGGTGATTACGGCTATTTGCGGTATCGCACTTGGCACGTTGATTGGCTCGTTCCACGGATGGCTCATCGCCTATCGTGATATACCAGCGTTTATCGTCACGCTTGGCGGTCTTCTGGTTTGGCGTGGAACCGCCTTTCTAGCAAACAACGGTAAAACGATTTCACCGCTAGATGACACCTTCAAACTGCTCGGCGGTGGCCCATACGGCACGATTGGTGCCACAGGCAGCTGGATCGTCGGTCTTCTGGCCTGCGCAGTTGTCATTTTCATGCTCTATAACGGACGCCGCAAGCGTTCGGTCCACGGCTTTGCCAAGCGCCCAATGTGGGGCGAGTTGACAGTGGGTGGCCTTTCTTGCGGAATGATTATTGGGGCGGTTCTTTTGGTCAATGCTTACCCTTGGCCAAAAGGGATCGTAAAACAATATGCGGCAGCGAATGACATTACAGTGCCAGAAGGCGGTCTTTTTATCAGCCACGGCTTCGCTATTCCGGTTCTTATCCTGCTGACAGTCGGCATTTTGATGACAATCTTGGTCAATCGCACGCGCTTTGGTCGAAACGTTTTCGCCATTGGCGGCAATCCAGAAGCGGCCGCGCTGGCCGGCATCAACGTGAAATGGATGACACTGAAAATCTTTGCTTTAATGGGCGCGCTGGCGGGTCTCGCAGGCGTTGTCGCATCGGCGCGCTTGAACTCGGCCACCAATGCGCTGGGTTTACTGGACGAGCTTTACGTGATTGCCGCTGCTGTTATCGGTGGCACGTCTCTCGCAGGCGGTGTCGGAACGATTTACGGAGCCATCCTCGGAGCCTTGGTCATGCAGTCTTTGCAATCTGGCATGGTCCTGATCGGCTTTGACACATCCATTCAGCAAATTGTTGTGGGATCGGTTCTCGTCTTTGCCGTTTATCTCGACAATCTTTACCGCAAAAACGCGAAATAGGGGTTTTGACAATGACTAACGAACGCACAGGAACCCCGCTTGTTGAAATGCGTGATATCTCGATTTCCTTCGGTGGTATTCGCGCTGTCGATGGTGTGTCGCTTGATCTCTATCCGGGCGAAGTTGTTGGCCTTTTGGGCCACAACGGAGCGGGCAAATCGACGCTTATCAAATGTCTTTCGGGCGCATACCAAGCCGATAGCGGTAAGTTTTATGTTGATGGCCAGCCCGCGACAATCAACAGCCCGCGCGACAGCCGCGATCTGAACATCGAGACGATTTACCAAACTCTCGCGCTTGCAGATAACCTAGATGCGGCGAGCAATCTGTTCTTGGGTCGCGAAATCACCACGCCTTTAGGCTTTCTAGACGACGGTCAGATGGAGGCTGAAACACGCAAAATCATAGCGCGCCTTAACCCGAATTTCAAAAAGTTCAAAGAACCTGTCTCGGCCTTGTCCGGCGGTCAACGTCAATCTGTCGCGATTGCGCGTGCGGTCTATTTCAATGCGCGCATTCTCATCATGGATGAACCTACAGCTGCGCTTGGTGTCCATGAAACAGAAATGGTTGCATCGCTCATCAAAGAGCTGAAAAATCAGGGCCTCGGGATTTTCCTTATCAGCCATGATACGCGAGAAATGATGGATCTCTGTGATCGTGTTGCGGTTATGAAAAACGGTCAATTGATCGGCAATGAGCGCGTCGAAGA
Organism: Planktotalea frisia; assembly: GCF_001890925.1. Lineage (GTDB taxonomy): Bacteria > Pseudomonadota > Alphaproteobacteria > Rhodobacterales > Rhodobacteraceae > Planktotalea > Planktotalea frisia. Next base: position 15,292 of record NZ_MLCB01000150.1, on the reverse strand, counting down.
TGTAACTGAGGATGATATCCTCTCAATGATCATCATGGGCAAAAACCCAAAAGCGGCGGCCTAAATGTACATCGGGCTTGATCTTGGCACGTCTTCGTTGAAGGCAATTCTGATCGATGACGATCAGAGCATTCTTGCGGAGCATGCGGTCCCCTTGACCGTATCGCGCCCGCAAGATGGCTGGTCAGAGCAAGACCCGAGCCAATGGTTCGCCGCGACTGATTTGGCAATGAAATCCCTTGCTGCGCAGACTGATCTTTCCGCTGTGCGCGGCATTGGTTTGGCTGGGCATATGCACGGCGCGACCTTGCTGGACGATGCTGACAAAGTGCTGCGCCCTTGCATCCTTTGGAACGACACACGCTCTGCTGATGAGGCCAGCGCACTAGATAGTGATCCGCAGTTTCGCGACCTCTCCGGCAATATCGTCTTTGCAGGCTTCACCGCGCCCAAAACCGTTTGGGTCAAGAACAACGAGCCTAAGAATTTCGCTAAACTCGCGAAGGTCCTGCTGCCAAAAGACTACCTGCGCCTTTTGTTGATCGGCGACCATGTCGCCGAAATGTCTGACGCTGCGGGCACAAGCTGGCTGGATGTGGCCAAGCGCGATTGGTCCGATGATCTGCTAAACGCCTGTGATCTTGATCGCTCACATATGCCGCGTCTTGTCGAAGGATCGCAGAGTTCTGGCACATTGTTAGACGCCCTTGCCCAAGATTGGGGTCTCCCCAAGGGTGTCGTCGTGGCGGGCGGAGGCGGTGACAATGCTGCCTCCGCCATCGGCGCGGGTGTTGTGAGCAAAGGCGATGCTTTCGTTTCGCTTGGCACGTCGGGCGTTCTCTTCGCCGCTTCTGATGCCTATCAACCCGACGCGGCCAGTGCTGTGCACACGTTTTGTCACGCGCTCCCTGATACATGGCACCAGATGGGTGTGATCCTAGCGGCGACCGACGCCCTGCAATGGCTTTCGCGGCTTACAGGACAAAGTGCATCTGACTTAACCTCAGATCTCGGCCCGCTCCAAGCCCCTGCGCGCACGCTCTTCCTGCCCTATCTGGGTGGCGAGCGCACGCCTCACAACAATCCTGCGATGCGCGGGCAGTTCCTTCACTTGGATCAGGCCACGGACGCAAAAGAAGCTGCGCGCGCTGTGCTCGAAGGGGTGACCTTCGCCTTTGCCGACTGCCATGACGCTTTGCGCTCCACAGGCACGGTCATTGAACGCGCGCTTGCGCTTGGTGGCGGTGCGAAGTCCGACTATTGGCTCAGCGCGATCGCGACCACTTTGAACCTGCCCCTTATGCTACCCCAAGCGGGTGATTTCGGCGCCGCGCTTGGCGCTGCACGCCTTGGCATGATGGCCGCGAGCGGTGCTGGCATCGAGATTGCGACCCTGCCGCCGATTGAGAAAGCCATCGAACCACAGAGCGCGCATATCGCTGCGTTCACCGATACACATGCGCGCTACCGCGCGGCTTATTCCGCTCTAAAGGACCTCTAACATGACCGACTTTTTCAAAGGTATCCCTGCGATCAAATACGAGGGCCGCGAGAGCGATAATGACTTCGCATTCCGCCATTATAACCCTGATGAAGTGATCATGGGCAAGCCAATGAGCGAGCATCTGCGCTTTGCCGCAGCCTATTGGCATTCCTTCGCGTGGCCCAGCGGCGACCCCTTTGGTGGGCAAACTTTAGAGCGCCCCTGGTTCGGTGACACGATGGAGTTGGCCAAGATGAAGGCCGATGTGGCCTTCGAGATGTTTCAAATCCTGAACGTCCCTTATTTTTGCTTCCACGATGCAGATGTGCGCCCTGAAGGGGCTGATTTCGCAGAAACCACGCGCAATCTGGAAGCCATCGTAGACTACTTCGCCCAGAAGATGGACGAGACTGGCGTGAAATTGCTTTGGGGCACCGCCAACCTGTTTTCGCACCGTCGCTTTATGTCGGGTGCTGCCACGAACCCTGATCCCGACATTTTCGCCTACTCCGCCGCGACAATCAAAACCTGTATGGATGCGACGATCAAACTTGGGGGCGAAAACTACGTTCTTTGGGGCGGTCGCGAAGGGTATGAAACACTGCTTAACACCGACATGGGGCGCGAGCGTCAGCAAGCGGGACGCATGTTGCAGATGGTCGTGGATTACAAACACAAGATGGGCTTCAAAGGTGCGATCCTGATCGAGCCCAAGCCACAAGAACCGACAAAGCACCAATATGACTATGACGTTGCCACTGTTTACGGCTTCCTCAAGGACTTTGGTCTTGAAGGCGAAGTTCAGGTGAATATCGAGCAAGGCCATGCGATTTTGGCAGGCCATTCGTTTGAGCATGAACTCGCCATGGCGCGTGAGTTGGACATCTTTGGGTCTATCGACATGAACCGCAACGATTACCAATCTGGCTGGGACACCGATCAATTTCCAAACAACGTGCCAGAGATGACGCTGGCTTATTACGAAGTACTGCGCGCGGGTGGTTTCAAAACCGGTGGTACGAATTTCGACGCCAAGCTGCGCCGACAGTCGCTTGATCCAGAGGATTTGATCCTCGCGCATGTGGGTGGTATGGACGCTTGTGCTGCGGGCTTCAAAGCGGCGGCGGCAATGTTGGAAGATGGCAAGTTAGAAGCCGCGCGCGATGCACGTTATGCTGGCTGGGATAGCTCTGGTGGCAAGGCGTTGCTCAATAGCGATCTTGGCACTATCCATGACGATGTGCTGGCAAAGGGGCTTGATCCACAGCCGCAATCTGGTCGTCAGGAACGTCTGGAGAACCTTGTTAACCGTTACCTTTAGAGGCTCGCTTGCCAGAGTTTGATCATAAGACGCTCATTGCCAGTCTAAGCAGTGAAGAGCGTCGATCCCTCTTGGCGCAAAATGATCGCGACGGGTTAATCCGCTTCGCATGGCACTTCGGCAGCATTATCGCTTTGGCTGCACTGATTACATTCGGCGCACCCTTTCAGGCGCTTCTCACACTGATGCTGGGCATCTTGATCTGTTTTCTCTTCACCCTGCTGCACGAGACGGTACACCGCACGCCCTTCAAAACCGACGCTTTGAACATTTGGGTCGGTCGTCTTTGCGGGTTTCTGACGCTTCTCGGCCCCGAGTGGTTTCGCTATTTCCACTTCGCGCATCATCGCTACACCCATGACTCTGAACACGATCCTGAATTGCAAAGTGCAAAGCCGCAGACGCTTTGGGAGTATCTCACTTATCTCTCTGGCCTGCCCGATTGGCGGGATCGCGCGCTGACGCTTTGGCGCAATGCGTTTATACCCAATGAAGACTCTTACGTCCCCGCGCGCGGCAAAGCTAAGGTGATGCGCGAAGCACGCATTCAACTGGCACGTTATGGGGTGCTGATCGTCCTTAGCCTAGCCTTTCAAAGCACGCTTTTGATCGAAATTTGGTTGCTGCCGATCCTGCTTGGGGGGCCGTTCTTACGTGCCTACTTGCTCGCTGAACATGCACAGTGCGAGCACGTACCATCGATGCTAGAGAACACGCGGACCACGCTAACCAATCGCGTCGTGCGCTTCATTGCGTGGAACATGCCCTATCACGTCGAGCATCACGCCTATCCCTCTGTTCCGTTTCATAAACTGCCAGAGTTTCATCAACACACACAGGCGCATATCAAGCATCTGGATGAGGGCTATGCCCGCTTTAACCGCGATTTCGCGCGCAGTGTGATCGAGACTTAGTCGTCGCGGCTAGGTTCATCAGGGTTGTTACACAGCAAAGCGATCTTGTTGCCTTGCGGGTCGCGCAGATAACCCACGTAGAAATTCGGCCCATAAGACGCGCGAAACCCCGGCTGACCTTCGTCGATACCGCCAGCGGCAAGCGCGGCCGCGTGCAATGCGCGCACTTGCGCATGTGTATCCGCTTCAAAAGCGATCATCGTGCCATTACCTGCGGTGGCGGGCTGACCGTTATATGTAGGTTTGACGTAGAAATCTGGCAGCAATGGGCGTTCGCCCTCTGGCACAGGAAGTGCGTAGCTGAGCCCTTCCGCACCTTCTTTAAACCCATAGCCAAGCGCGGGTAGAAACGATCCATAAAACCGCTTCGCACTGACGATATCATCTGCACCGACGGTGACATAAGCTATCATTCTGAGCGGCCCCTATCGCGCATTCGATTGTGAGATGGGTAAAAGCAACGCGCCTAAAACGCGTTACTTTTGTGATTTTATTCAGCAGCCTCAGTTGAGGACAGGCGCGGCACCAATGCTTTGACCAGATCGCGCATGTGCAATTCACCCACTGGCGTGTCGCCTTCCATGACGCGGTAGTGCAGCGTTGTATCACCTTCAGAGCGCGCAATCAGAGACTCAAGATTGTCACCGATATCCACATCGCCCGCGAATTCAGTGCCCTTCAAAGGCGCCATCACCGACTTCACACGCAAGACCCGCGCGCGATTGATATCGCTGACGAAGTCCTCGATGTAGGGATCACACGGGTTCATCAGAATGCCTTGCGGTTCGCCCTGCTGCACCACTGCCCCGTCTTTCAGGATAACCAGATGATCGGCAAGTTTCAGCGCTTCATCAAGGTCGTGTGTGATGAAGACGATGGTCTTTTGCAGCTCGTCCTGAAGTTCGAGCAAAAGGTTCTGCATGTCTGTACGGATAAGCGGATCGAGCGCCGAAAACGCTTCGTCCATTAGCATGATATCGGTGTTCGCCGTCAACGCACGCGCAATACCCACACGTTGCTGCATGCCACCCGATAGCTGCGCAGGATAGCGATCCTCGTAGCCTTGCAGGCCAACCCGCGCGAGCCATTTGCGCGCTTCTGTATTTTGCGTTTCCTCATCAGAGCCACGCACCTTAAGCGCCATCGCTGCGTTTTGTTGAACTGTACGATGCGGTAGCAAAGCGAACTTCTGAAAGACCATCGACATCTTGGTCTGACGCACTTCGCGCAGCTCTGTTTCCGAGAGCTTCATGACGTCGACACCGTCCACCAAGATCTCGCCCGCAGTGGGTTCAATCAAACGGTTGAGGTGACGGATAAGCGTCGATTTACCAGAACCGGACAGGCCCATCACAACGGTGATCTCGCCCGCTTGCATGTCGACGTTGATGTCTTGCAGACCCAGCACATGCTGATGCTGTTCCAGCAAGTCTTCTTTGCCCATGCCCTCTTTGACATGTTGCAACACTTCTTTGTCCTTTGGGCCAAAGATTTTGAACAGACCGCGAAGACGGACTTTGGGTTCGTTTGCCATTGCTCCGACCTCCTTAGTGTTTCACGCGGGTCATATCGACCCGTGTCAGCGCCGCCTTGGACACACGGTCCAAGATGACAGCCAGCAGAACAATGCCAATACCCGCAACAATTCCGACACCCAATTCAAGGTTTCGAATACCGCGAAGAACGTTCACACCAAGACCCGGTGCCGAAACGAGAGAGGCGATAACAACCATCGCAAGGCTCATCATGATCGTTTGGTTGATGCCCGCCATAATGTTTGGCAGCGCGAGGGGTAACTCGACCCCCATCAGCTTTTGGCGAGAATTCATACCGAACGCATTTGCCGCCTCGATCACATCTTGATCCACAAGGCGAATACCAAGGTCCGTCAAACGCACCACAGGGACAATCGCATATAGGATAATCGCAATTCCATAAAGTTTGGACTCTGTCACCGAGAACAAGAAGATCAGCGGGATCAGATAAACAAAGGTCGGCAAGGTTTGCAGCAGGTCAAGCACAGGCACAACAGAGCGTTGCAATCGATCCGATTTGGACATCGCGATACCGATAGGCACCCCAAGCATGACGGATATTCCTGTACACACAAAGATGATCGAGAGCGTCTGCATGGCCACGTCATAATGATCAACAAGCCCCAGCAAGAAGATTGAGAAAGCGACAAAGATGGTCACACCAACAGAGCGCGACGCATACCATGAAATCGCCACGAGAATTGGCACCATTATGAACCAAGGCGTCTCTGCAAAGGTCCAAAGCGCACCGTCCAAAAGCCAGCTTAGCGGCTGCGTGATAGGATCGAGAATGGATTTGAGAACTGGCTTCGCCGCCAAAAACCCTTCTTCGATACCCTTGGTCACATCGCGCGATTGGATGATGCCAGAGCAGCTTTCATTGAGATTATCGAGGGAGGGAAACGGAAAAAACTCGCCCTTGGTTTCTTCACCACTGCTTTGTGCAAGCAAATCTGCCATCGACATTGGGGCGCTGGATGCTTCCGCGCCACACCAATCTGACAGGCCTAGTGCTTTGAAAACACCGTCATAAAAGGCCATTTGTATCTCTCCCCAGTCCCTTGAAGATTTTATTATTCTTATAAATAGAAAAGCCCCCCCGCCGAAAATGCGGGAAGGCTTCTGTCGTGTCGTTCAGCTTACTTGAGCAGTGCCGCGAGCTTTTCTTTCGCGCCATCGTTCAACCAGCCACCCCAAACGTCTTTGTTGTTTGTGAGGAAGTACACAGCCGCTTCGTCGTAAGATGCGTTGTTGTCGAGGCGCCATGCCAGCACTTCGCCCATCTGAGCGTTCGTGAAGGAGATATTGCCCATCAACTCAGCAATCGCTGGGTTTTCTTCAACGAACGCCTTGGACGCCGCTGTCACAACTTTAGACGCTGGATATGCAGAGAAACCAGGTGTCGCGCAATCAACGTCGCCGTTACATGCGTGTGCTTCGGCGTTGTACTCAGGCACTTTCACCGCAACCATTGGGTACTTGCCCAAGACTGCTGTTGGAGCCCAATAATAACCGAACCAAGGTGCTTTTTCGTCATACGCCGCAGCGATAGACGTCTGAAGCGTTTCACCAGAACCGTGCTGGAAGCGCTCAAGGCCGGAGCCTTCGATGTTGGCCGCTTTCAGGTTGTTGTTATTGATGATGTCACACGCCCAGCCCGATGGGCAATCGTGGAACTTGCCGCCAACAGCCGCTGGATTGGCCATGATGCCCTCCCATGTTGTCAGCTCTGGGTTACTCTCTGCGAGATACGCAGGGATCCACCATGCCTCAACGCCGCCGTCGGACAGAACGTTGCCCAGCTCGACCAGTTTGCCATCAGCAAGCAGTGGCTCATAGGCTGGCGTAGAGTTCGCCCAGACTTCGGTCAGAATGTCAGGCTCGCCTGTTTCCGCCAAAGATGTCAGCGCCGGAACTGTGGAGGACGGAACGACCTGCACGGAACAACCGTAGCCCTGCTCCATCAAGAACTTGGAAACGGCCGTTACAACAGCCGCAGATGCCCAGTCCATTTGTGTGATTGAAACGTCGCCACATGCGTGGCCATCGGCCATTGCCGCGTTCGCACCGAACGTGAGAGCGACAGCAGCAGCTGCACCAGTTACCATTTTTTTCATTATGTAGTCTCCCTTATGGTTCTTTTCTCGTGAGTTTGGAAAAGAAGCTGGAAGTAAGAGGAACATGAAACCGTCCGAGTCGCGAGAGAAAAACGGCACTAATTTTCATTTTTGCGACCCTTGCCCTTGCCTCGCGCACTACGCGCCTTAAATCTGGGCTTTTTTATAAAACCTTGCTGGACAGGCCCACCTCCAAGACTACGTCGTGGAGCTCGAGTGTAACCGGCAAGAAGAGGTCAGTGAAATGAATACGCAAGATCTTTTTGGTCAAGGTACGCCCCCCAGCGAAAGCGTGACTTTTGCACCAACACGCAAAGCTGGTTTAGAGCGGTTGGAGAAATTTCTTTCGCGCACAGGTCACCACTACGAGCGCAATCGCAACTATGATTTCGGGCCAGAACAGCGCTCCAACATTTCTGTTTTGTCCCCGTGGATCAGACACCGCATCATAACCGAGCAAGAGGTGTTGACCCAAACGCTGGCTCGGCAAAGCCCTTCAGCTGCGGAAAAATTCGTCCAAGAAGTGTTCTGGCGCGGATACTTCAAAGGGTGGCTCGAACAGCACCCTAGCGTTTGGCTCAGCTACAAACGCGACCTTGTTCAAAAGCTTGATGCGCTTGAGGCCAACAACTTTCTAAACGCGGAGTATCAAACCGCGATTGAGGGTCGCACAGGCATTGATTGCTTTGATCAATGGGCACGCGAACTGGTGGAAACGGGGTATTTGCACAATCACACACGGATGTGGTTCGCCTCGATCTGGGTGTTCACACTCGGGCTGCCTTGGCAACTTGGCGCTGACTTTTTCATGCAGCATTTGCTCGATGGCGATCCTGCATCCAATACATGTTCATGGCGCTGGGTTTCCGGCCTGCACACCAAAGGCAAAAGCTATCTCGCACGCGCCTCAAACATTGCCAAATTCACCGATGGTCGCTTCAATCCTGTTGGGCAACTCTCACCAACAGCTGTGCCTTTGGTGGAAGACTTCGATCATCCTTTGCTTCCCATCCCTGAAGCCGACGCTCTGCCAGAGGCGGCGTTCCTGTTGCTTGTGACGCCAGAAGATTGTCAAGCCAGCGCGCTTTGGGCGGAAAACGCAGCCGCAGTGCTTGCCTTGCCAACACCTGAGCAAGAACGCCAAAGCATCCGCGTCCAAGCATTCAAAACAGGCGCGCTACAAGACAGCATCTCAGATCTAAACGGAACATTACTGTGCGCTGATTGGGTCACACAAATTACTGAGGTCGCGCGCGAAGCGAACGTCAAACACATCGTCACAGCGTACACCCCAATTGGCCCCAGCGCGGATCAATTAGCGACAGCGGCTCCCAGTTTAACCGAAGCTGGCCTAACCCTGCACCGCGTGCGCAGACCCTATGACACGCTCACATGGCCGCACGCGAATAAAGGGTTTTTCAAAGTCAAAAAGCAGATACCAAAGATTTTGCAGGGCCTTGGTCTTGCGCCCTAGATCGCGATGAACGGTGGCATTCATATCGTATGGTTCAAACGTGATTTGCGCATTAGCGATCACGCGCCTTTGGTTGCTGCGATAAAAAGTGGTGCGCCGATCCTGCCTCTTTATATCGTCGAGCCTGAATACTGGCGCCAACCCACCGCATCGCGCCGTCATTGGTATTTCATCCACGATTGTTTGGGCGAGTTGAACACGGCCCTCACAGCGCTTGGTCAGCCCTTAGTCATCAAAATTGGTGAAGCCTGCGAGGTTTTTCAAGAGTTGCACAATGTGCATCAGATCGACGCTATCCACGCGCATGAAGAATCCGGTGATCTTTGGACATTCCAGCGCGATATTAACGTCAAAACACTTTGCACGAGAAACGCCATCGCGCTGCAAGAGTATCCCTACAACGGCGTCGTGCGCCGCTTGAAAAGCCGCGATGACTGGTCGCAAATCCGAAATATGCGCATGGCCGAGCCGATCCTTCCAGCTCCGAAACGTCCCCTCATCGCATCGCGCGGCCACTCTGACGACCTGCCGCACAAAGACGACCCGATGTTCGGATCCACTGCGATTGGCCATGTGCAAAAAGGGGGTCGCACAGAAGCCTTAAAAGACCTGCGCAGCTTTCTTACGGATCGCTCTCGCGGTTATCTGGCTCATATCTCCGCACCTGATCGCTCCGAATATCACTGTTTACGTTTGTCCGCTCATTTGGCTTGGGGCAGCTTGTCTGTGCGCGAAGTCACACAGTCCATTAGCAAACGTCGCAAGCAACTCTCGCCTTTGGAAAAACCGGCTTTCGCCCGCAATCTTAGTGCGTTTGGCTCGCGTCTCGCTTGGCGATGTCATTTCATTCAAAAGATCGAAGACCAGCCTAAAATCGAAACCCACTGCATGCATCCCGCTTTTGAAGGTCTGCGCGAAAACGAACACAATGAAACCTTTCATCAAGCATGGAAAAACGGGCAAACAGGGTATCCCTTCATCGATGCCTGCATGCGCAATCTCACGGCTCAGGGGTGGATCACATTCCGTATGCGCGCGATGTTGGTCAGCTTTGCAAGTTACCAGCTTTGGCTCGATTGGCGCATCACCGCGCACCACCTTGCGCAACTCTTTACAGACTACGAGCCCGGCATTCACTACAGCCAATTCCAGATGCAATCGGGCGTGACCGGCATCAACACAATGCGCGTTTACAACCCGATCAAGCAATCGATGGAACACGATCCCAAAGGCACTTTCATTCGCAAATGGGTGCCTGAATTACGCGCGGTGCCAGACGCGTTCATTCATGAACCATGGACATGGGAAAAGACGTTGATCGACGACGCCGATTTCGAATTGGGACGCGACTACCCTGCGCCAATCGTGGATCAAGCAAGCAGCGCGCGGCGCGCAAAAGAGCGTATCAGCGCGCTCCGACGCGGCGAAACGTTTCGCACTGAAGCAAATGCAGTCTTCCAGAAACTTGGCAGCCGTAAATCCCCCGATCGCCGAAAGAAGCCGCCTAAAAAACCAGACACCAATCAGCTTTCCTTGTTTTGAACAACGCGCGCCTTGTGCTGTCTGATGCTTGCGCCCATGTTTGAAGCTTGGCTTTAGAGGGTGAGAGCATACAAATGACGGCGTGGTCGAACGAATTGCAATCACTTGATCCAGAGACCGACTATGAGCGGATCGTCTATCTGCTCAGCGTTTATGAGTTTTCTTGGGACATTGAAAAAGCTCTCGAATTCGCGCTGTTTCGCACCTATGCGGTGCCATCTATTTCCAGCCTTTTGTCTCGCACAGGCGCGTTCAGCAAAGATACGCGCAAACGCTATGACGACACAGAACTGATCTTGTCTGAAATCGCGGAGAACGGCCAAGACAGTGATCCAGGGCGCAAAGCGATTGAACGCATGAACGACATGCACGGGCGCTACCGTATTTCGAACAACGATATGCTCTATGTCCTTTCGGCTTTTGTGGTGGAACCCGTCAAATGGCTCGAACGCTTTGGCAAACGCGCGATGCGCCCAGCGGAAATTGAAGCGAGTGTGCTTTACTATCAGGCGCTGGGTCAGAAAATGGGTATCAAAGACATCCCACTCGATTTCGTTGAATTCGAAGAATATCAGCGCGCTTATGAAGCCACACACTTTCATTACGAGGATACCAACGCCGAAATAGGCTGTCTCACACGCGATTTGTTATTGTCGATGTATCTCCCAAATTGGCTTGTGCCCTTTGGCAGACCTGCGGTTCATGCTCTGTGCGATCCCGAATTGCGCGATGCAATGGGGTTTACGCATCCTCCCCGCTGGCTAGAACACGCTATGGTTACGGGCCTGAAGCTTCGCGCAAGTTTGCTGCGCATTCTGCCTTCGCGGCGAAGACCTCGCTTGCTGACAAAGCGGGATCGTCCTACCTACCCATCCGGCTATCGGATTGGCGAGCTTGGAACGTTCAAGTAAGGGTCTGCCTGAAAAAATACGAAAATCATGAACCAAGCTTAACAACACCTATCAGCCCGCGCGGTGCATCCAAATCGGGAATAGCTCAGAAATTCCGCGCCCGCGTCGAATTTCGCCGCCAGTCATATATTTGCGCGCGGGGCGTCCATAACTAGAAGCGACAGCTTCACGACCCTCCAATACGCTTACTAACTCGGGAAAAATCTCGATAATCGTCTCTCGCCCCATCGCTTTCAACGCTAATGGCCCCGGATAAAGGCTTTCAGTCGCGATGCCATCGGCAAATACAATCTCATGGTTGTCGCAAAGGAAATGAATGTATGTGACAGCTGCGAATTTTCCATCCACCCAAGCGACTTCGGTGCCCCAAAACTCAGCAAGATGTTTGGCGCGGATCAACTGCCCATCAACGAGTAATCCATGCTGTGGAGAGACGCGCATCTGTCGCGCATTTCCCAAAGCACCCTTGGCGATAACGATAGGGCGCAAGTGCGGGTTTGCATCAAGCTCGGCTCGACAAAGTTGTCTATGCCCAACCCAGCGTATGGTCTGATAGCCATGATCCTGCGTGCGAACACGGTGGCCGGGCCAGATCATTTCCACAGGCGTATAGCCTTGATCTGTCTCGATCAATGTGCTGGGTGTGAAACAAACAACTGAAGAATTATCGACTGCCGAGTCAGCGAAAAATCCCGAGTAATTGCTACCCGTAACAGACAGCAACTCAATACTCTGGATGTTAAGATTGTCTAGTGTGCCACTATTGGCCCAGTCCGTGGCAAAGACATCGCCGTTTTGCATTTGGATGACAGTAATTTCGATGATGCTTGTCGAACCATCCCCTAACAGAACCGCAGCGTTGTAGGTTTGGGTTGAGTCGAGCAATTGGGATGTCGGCCCTGCCCCGCTATCATATGTGAAGTCTTCGCTCGTCGCGCCAAATTCATCATCCCAAATTACCCCGTCACCGTCGATATCATCTACCGCAACTGTTATGAGGGGTGGTTTGGAATATGAACCGAGTATCGCCGCGGCGTTCTCGGTATCACCGTTTGACTCGTTAGTGTCCATGTCAGCAAAATTGCCGAGAAAGAACATCTGACTGTTGAAAACTGGCATTTGTACAAGCGCTCCAATGTAGATCTTTGGAGTCCAGTAAATGCCTCTGGTTAAGATTGGGTTCTTGCGCGGCAGAGCGCACAAATATTCACCGCTTGAACGTCGAGTTTTGCGAGCCATCCCTGCGGCGCAAACAAAAAGGCCCCGCCAGATCACTCCAGCGGGGCCTCTTTAATTTCTAAAGCATTAACGCTTAGTCGTCAGACTTCAGAGCTGCGCCAAGGATATCACCCAAGGACGCACCGGAGTCAGAAGAACCATACTGCTCCACTGCTTCCTTCTCTTCTGCGATCTCGCGCGCTTTCACGGAGACACCCAAACGGCGTGTCTTCGCGTCGACGTTTGTGATGCGCACGTCGACTTTGTCGCCAACGGAGAAACGCTCTGGGCGCTGCTCTGCACGGTCACGGGACAGGTCAGAACGACGGATGAAGGACTTCATGCCTTCATACTCGACCTCAACGCCGCCCTCTTCGATGGCTGTCACTGTGACAGTCACGATGGAACCACGCTTTACGCCGCCAACCGCTTCAGCGAACTTGTCGCCGCCAAGCGCCTTAACGGAGAGTGAGATACGCTCTTTCTCAACGTCGACTTCAGATACAACCGCCTGAACAATATCGTTCTTGTGGTAGCTCTGAATGGCTTCTTCGCCGCGCTCGTCCCAAGATAGGTCGGAGAGGTGAACCATGCCGTCGATGTCGCCCTCGAGGCCAATGAACAAACCGAACTCGGTGATGTTCTTGACTTCGCCTTCAACCTCAGTGCCCTCAGGGAACTGCTCTGCAAAGACTTCCCATGGGTTGCGCTGTGTCTGCTTGAGACCAAGGGAAACGCGACGCTTTGTGCCGTCGATTTCCAGAACCATGACTTCGACTTCCTGAGACGTAGACACGATCTTGCCCGGGTGTACGTTCTTCTTTGTCCAGGACATTTCAGACACGTGTACGAGACCTTCAACACCTGGCTCCAGCTCAACGAATGCGCCGTAATCAGTGATGTTGGTGACGCGACCTGTGTGCGTGCTCTCGAGTGGGTACTTGCCAGCAACCAGATCCCATGGATCTTCTTGCAACTGCTTCATGCCCAAGGAGATGCGGTGCGTCTCTTTGTTGATCTTGATGACCTGAACCTTAACCGTCTCGCCGATTGTCAAAATCTCGGAGGGGTGGTTCACACGGCGCCATGCCATGTCTGTCACGTGAAGCAGGCCGTCTACGCCGCCAAGATCGACAAATGCGCCGTATTCGGTGATGTTCTTAACAACGCCGTCAACTGCCTGACCTTCTGTAAGGTTGCCGATGACTTCTGCACGCTGCTCTGCGCGAGACTCTTCAAGGATAGCACGACGCGATACAACGATGTTGCCACGACGACGGTCCATTTTCAAAATCTGGAACGGCTGCTTCATACCCATCAATGGGCCCGCGTCACGCACAGGGCGTACGTCAACCTGAGAGCCCGGCAAGAACGCAACCGCGCCGCCAAGATCAACCGTAAAGCCGCCTTTAACGCGACCAAAGATTGCGCCTTCAACGCGCTCTTCGTCTGCGTATGCTTTTTCCAGACGATCCCAAGCTTCCTCACGGCGCGCCATCTCACGAGAGATAACCGCTTCGCCGCGTGAGTTCTCTGCGGAGCGCAGGAACACTTCAACTTCGTCGCCAACAGCGATTTCAGGAGCTTCACCAGGGTTTGCGAATTCTTTGATGTCGACGCGGCCTTCCATCTTGTAGCCTACGTCGATAATGGCTTGACCCGCTTCGATTGCGATGACCTTACCTTTGACAACTGTTCCCTCGTCGGGTGTGTCCATTTCGAAGCTTTCGGTTAAGAGTGCTTCAAACTCGTCCATTAGATTAGCCATGTGGCGCTTCATATCCTTTAACGTTGTTTTTCTGGCCGCGCGGTTGTCTCCGCCGGTCTTTGGGTTGCTTTGGTTGGTGCGGCTTTTGCAAACGAGAAAGAGGGCCGGAGGTCCCGACCCTGCTCAACTCGTGGTGCAAGCGAAGTGATTCACCGCTCCAACGCTCGCGCGTATAGAGAGGAATCGCCTGTGGGGCAAGAGAGACAATGTGGCTGCCCTTTCCAACGTTAGAAAAAGTCTGCCTTTGAAAGAACGTCGTGACGTTTCCATATCACACTGCTAGTATTACCAATATTGAACTCAGTAGTTCTCTTCAGTTCAACATGGTATTGCTTAAACAACCACTCCGCATAGTCAAAACAAGAAGTGTAGTCTCGCATCCCTTTTGGCCCACTAGACAACTCGTTGGAAAGCTCGAAAACCTGATCAAAATAATCGTGAGCATTAACAACCAGAACAGATGTGAAACCAGGAGACTGCCCTGAGTGTACTACTGAATTTCTTGCACGATAAATTCTATGCAATTGCCATTCAACACGCCTTTGATGGTTATTTAATGTCTCAACTACACGCTTAGGTTTTTCAAAAACCTTGCCAAGACTGTACAAGCGGTATCTAAGAAGCTCAAAATCATCAACCTTTCCAAACAGCTCGTTGAACTGTTCTGAATTTTCCTTGTGGGCAATCAAAGAGAATACCTTCACGCTCAAGTCGGCTTCGCTATCGGCATTTATACCATTCAGCAATTCAAGTGAATATTCCCTGTTCCAACGCGTGAGGTCTGTGGCTAACCTCCAAAAAATCCTTCTGAAATATTGCATTCCTACAAAGGGCAACACACCTTCAACCACTTCTCTAATAATAGATTGGCCTTTTCTTTTTGGTACAATTGTTTCCAAAGACGTCCACAAAATTATTAATTTATTATCTATACACAGAGTCCTCGAGCACCCGACTTTTGACGGGTTGACGTCTGACCGTAGAACGATTCAGCTAACCGCATGATCCG
>NZ_MLCB01000149.1 GCF_001890925.1 Planktotalea frisia | reverse complement strand
GTAAGCATTCGGCGAAGGCCGTGGGCGCGCCGTATTGATCAGAGGTGTTTGGGTACGGCTTTTGGTTTACGCGGCTTCGGGGTCCATTTTTTGGCAAGACGCTCGAAGTTATCGAGGATGCGGCCGATCTCTGCCTCATCCGGGTCGAACTGTCCCCCATACCATTTCAGCATCTGGCCGTGTTCTTCGTGCTTGGGGTCGGCCATGGCTTCGAGGAAGGCAGTGTAGCCGGGAAAGCCACCCACATCCTCCGGAGGGCAAGCACCGATGGCCCTGACAAGGCGTGGATATGCGGCACCCGCGATGGCATCATCGATTTTCTCGACCTTGATCACGTGATGCCAGTTGTCGCCAAAGTCATAGATGTAATGGATGGTCTTGGTGCCAACATCTTCGATCACGTCAAGCAGGCTGGTTTTGCTGGCGGGCATCGGGCCATCGTAAAAGCCATCTGGATCTGGCACCCCCCAGCCGCTGCCGCCGGCCCTGAACTCATACAGGTGACTGTCGGTCCATCCCATGGCAGCCTGGATCACATCATGCAGGCGGTTCAGCTTGATCTTGAGGGGCACATCAAAGCGCCGAAGCACCTGAGGCTCGACATCGGACAATGTGACCTTGAGGCGCGCGACCAGTGTCATGCAGCAATCCTCTTCAATTCCATGGCGGCCTTCCAATTCCAGGGTAACAGTTCTGGTAGGCGTGACACAGGCATATCGGGCAGTCGCGCCAAGACGTCTGCCATCCATGCCTGCGGGTGATGTCGTTCATCTTTGCCGTGACAATAAGTGTATACATGAAGGCTGCCCTGTCGCCACCGCGTTCAGACCCTGCAAAAAGCCATGACTTTCTACCCAATGCGATCCCTCTGAGCGCGCGTTCGGCGGCATTGTTCGTTAGGCAGAGGCACCCGTCATCAAGGAATGCGGTGAAGGCCTCCCAGCGACCTGTCCCCTCGAGCATGTAGTTGATCGCCTTGGCAACAGGGTTGTGCTTTGACATCCGGGCCCGCTCGGCCAGCATCCAATCATGCAGATCATTGACCATCGGCGCTACCCACTGCTGCCGGGC
This sequence comes from Planktotalea frisia, assembly GCF_001890925.1. GTDB lineage: Bacteria > Pseudomonadota > Alphaproteobacteria > Rhodobacterales > Rhodobacteraceae > Planktotalea > Planktotalea frisia. Next base: position 1,017 of record NZ_MLCB01000149.1, on the reverse strand, counting down.
TTCATGACGCGCTGCATCTGACAGGCCGGTGATGTCACGCTCGACAGCGAAGATCGCATCGATCCGCGTCACAGCGTCCAGCGCGATGGGCGATATCTCTTGCGCTACCTTTTTGCCTTTGCGGGCTATGGCCTTGATGTCGGCCAGTTCAAAGAACTTGCGTCTTGCGTGGCTCCAACACAGCGCACTACGGACCGGGCCCGGACTACGATCTGCGAGATACAGATCATTGTAGCCGCCATAAACGTCCGACTGAAGAACACCGTGCCATTCGGCCAGATGCCGTGTCGGGTGTTCTTTCCGGCGATCTGTTGAGAAGTGGAAGAGGGCGGCGGGTGGCGCATCCCCATCCCACGGTCGATCATCGCGCACATAGGTCCACAGTCGCGCCGTCCTTGTGCCGCCACGCGCCAGAAGCGGCACGGTGGTATCGTCACCGTGCAAGCGGCCAGCGTCCAACACATGGCGCGCGATCAACGCATGAATGGGGGTCAGCGCCACACAAGCATGACCGATCAGATCAGCCAAGGTGGACAGGCTCAGATCAATCCCCTCACGTGCAATTCGCTCGGATTGCCGGTTCAAGGGTTGGTGTTGTCCATACTTGTCGAAGGCGATCATCGCGATCAGTTGCGGCCCTGCCCAACCGCGTGGAATGGCGTGGAACGGGGCCGGCGGTTGGCTGATCTTCTCGCAAGCTCGGCAAGTGAACTTCTCGCGGACCGTCTGGATCACCTTCCACTGGCGTGGGATGACCTCCAGTGTCTCCGTAATATCCTCGCCCATTTTAACGATGCGGTCTGAACCACAGCAGGTGCAGCTGGTCGGGGCCGCTACCACGACACGCTCGCGCGGCAGATGGTCGGGAAAGGGTTTGCGCACGGGCTTGCGTCGCGTGAAGGCACGCACGGTGCTGGTCTTGTCCGCAGCCTGTTCAGCCGCCAGCGCATCCTCCGTTGCGGCCGCTTCCAATTCCTCAAGCTGCAATTCCAGCTGATCAATCAGCCGCGCGCGACG
>NZ_MLCB01000148.1 GCF_001890925.1 Planktotalea frisia | reverse complement strand
GTCAGTCCCTCGCCGAAACCTCGCGCACTGGCCCGCATCGAAAAACCTTCATCACAGCTGCCGTTCGAACAAGAGCATTGAAAGTCCGCTTCGTCCCGCGTTGTGTCAGTTCAGGCAGAGCGCAGCGAACGGCGGCGTATTGGAGAACGGCAGCCCCCATTGCCAGAGTGGCTGGTAGCGCCTGTCTGATGGGATGGTGGCTTGTGTGACGCCCAAAGGCCGGTCGCCGCAATCAAGATTGATCCCTAAGTTTGTATTTGGGTGCGGGACTAGCGTGGCTCCGGACCATTTTGTGAAAGCAACTGAACAAGCGGTGCATTTATATAATAGTTGCTTTGGGCAACTTTCACCTTCTCTAGAAGACCTGACTGGGTAAGTTGGTCGAGATACCGGCCTGCAGTTTGTCGCCCAACTCCTACTTCTTCGATGACATATTCAATGCGGGTGTATGGGTGGCGAAACAGGTTATTGACGAGTTCATGTGAGTATAACTTGGGATGATCACGCTTTATTCGGTTCTTGTACTCAGACATTAACTGCTTGATTCCAAAAACAAGCTGGGTGGTCTCTTTGGCCGTCTCTGAGACTGCGTTAATCATATAAAGTAACCATGGCTCCCACTCCAACGTGTCGCAGGTGTTCTGAAGCAATCTGTAGTATTCGCCTTTGTTTCGAGTGATATAGCGACTGATATACAGTATTGGAATCTCGAGGAGTTCGACCCTGCACAAGTAGAGCACGTTCAGAATGCGCCCAATGCGTCCATTCCCATCAGAAAACGGATGAATGCTTTCAAATTGATGATGAATAAGAGCCATTGAAACGAGTGGATCTAGGTCCGTTTCTTCTGTTGTGTTGATGAAGTGCTCAAGCGCTCGCATCTGATCCAATATATCACTGTGAGATTGTGGCGGCACATATACTATTTCGCCTGAACTTTCGTTCTTAAGAGCAGTCCCAGGCATCTTTCGAAATTCATCCGTGCTGCCCTTTAGAGTTTGAAAGAGGGCAATGATTTGGTTGCTGCTTATCATGCCATCTTTCTCAACCAACTGGGAATATCCCAGCCTCAATGCCTCGCCGTACATGCCTACTTCTTTGGCTTCAGGAGATGGATAAATTCCCTTTCGGCTATCGATTTGAAACAACTCATCTTGAGTTGTGACGATGTTTTCAATCTCCGAACTCGCAGCAGCCTCTTGAAGCATCAAGGTGTCAATGAGTATGCCTTGGTTAGGGATGCTACCTGCGCGACCTTTCAGCTCAGCAAGGTTCTTGTGAGCGATCGTCAATGCCTTCAGAACCTTCCGCGTTTCCAGATCAGGATGTGGTGGCAGCGGAGGTATTTGGTATCGCTCAACGAGGGCTTCTCTAGTTATGGTAGTTGTTTTGGCGGTCATGTAATCATACCAATCATCGTATGTCTAAAAAATCCATTTTTTACAACATACAGAGATTCGTATGTCGACAAAAGTGCCATTCTTGAATCACACGGGTAAGTAGCCGCCATTGTCTGTCCTTTTGACACAAATTTCTTGCTTCAATGACAATGAAACAAACATGGGTCTCGCCCTAGTGCGTCATCCCACGGTCCAGCTCGACTTCCCGCGCCTCTAGCTCTGTCTCAACCTCTCTTCGGCGTCCTTCGCTAAGCTCAAGCTCGTGCTCAGTTGCTTGTCGAGCGTCGCGTAACTCGCAGGCCGTCACCAACCGCTCGACGCAGGCGAGCAAGTCGCGTTCCAAGGCTGTCAGGGGTGTTGTCATCTAATTCTCCTCGATCTTGATGCAGGTCACTGATCTGCCGCCTAGCGTGCAGGTCCTCAGCCGCGTCTTGGTCGGGTCCAGCACCAGCCAGGTCCCGTCCTCCCTGTCGATCCGCGTCAGGCCCAGTTCGGTCATCTCTGAGCTGGCCAGCATCAGCGTCCAAAGCAAGCTCGCAGCCATCATCAAGACGATCCCCGCCAAGAACGTCCCCGTGATCAGCCAAGGCGAGATCGTCAGCCAGCTCTTGTTCTGTCGCAGAAAGGTACGGGTATCGGTCTCGATTGTACGATGCGCGATGGTCGCAATGGTGCTCAAATCGGTCCTGAAGCTCTCCAGCTGGGATGCCATCGAGGCGGCGTAGTCCTGCCGGATCGTGTCCAGTTCCGCGTTCAGTTTCTCGCTCAGCCGAGTCGGCTTGCCAGTCTTCATGGAAAATCTCTCCTTTCAAACGCCAGCGCTCGCCAGTTTCGGGGTCTTTGGCGGTTAGGTAGGCTTTGCCCGCGCGCGGTATGTCGAAGCCAGCATCGGTAAGGGCGTCGAGCATGCTGCAACGGTCAGTGATTAGGCCAACGCTGACTTGATCCAGAACCCACGCGTGCAGTTCTTCGCGCCCTTGGGCGCGGGTTGGGGTCTCGATGGTGTCGCGGACCTCTTGGGTGCGCTCTAGCTCCATAGGATCGGCCCAGCCATGGCTCTGGTTCATCACGTCGCGCAAGCTGTCGAACGCGTTCTGATAGCCGGGCGGCGCGATGTTCAGGCTGCGCCCCGAGGTCAGCTCCAAGCGCGGTGTGCAGAAGTGAAGCTCAACGCGGTCTTCGTGGGTATGTCGGACCCAGAGCACCTCATATTGCGTCGGGTCCAGCCCCGCGAAGGCCAGCCGCTCGAAGCCGTCCATGACCTCGGCCTGCTGCTCCTCGGTCGGGGCGTCGGTGGCGGCAAAGCTGATCACGCCTGCGCGGTAGGTCCACTGGTGGCGGCTGGCGTCGATCAGGGCTTCGGTGCGGTCGGGATTGCCGCGAAGGACATCGGGCAAAGGCTCGCGCGTGACAGTCATTGGCTGGCCGTCGGCATCGCGGATCAGGTCGCGGTTGTCGTCATAGGCCAGCACCTTGTCCGCGACGAGATAGCCGACCGGACCAGCGCCCGCGCCTTTGCCGTTGCGGAAGAACTTGATCAACATCGGCGCGCCGCCTCGATGATCTGGGCAAGCTGGCGTTCGATGGTCAGCAGGCGACGGGCAACGGTGAGCGCGTCGAGGTCAATGCGGCCCGCCAGCATCGCGCGGTTCAGCCAGCGGGCGATCTGGTTGAGGTTGCCGCCGATGCGCCCGACGGCCAGCACCAGCGCCGGATCAACGCGGGGGATGGGCTTGCGGCGACGGGCCTCAGTCAGGCCCAATGCCTCGCGAAGAAGGGTCGCGGCAGGCAGGCCAGCAGCCTCGGCCTTGGTGCGCAACTGGGCCTTCTCTGCCGCTGTGCACCGGAAGACGAAGGTCTCGGTCAGCGGCTCTTTGGTGCGGGCTTTCCCCGCGCCGGTGGGGTTCGAAGGGGAGGCTTGCCGCCCCTCGCAAGGTCCCGTGTCAGCAGCGCCAGCGTATGACATGGGTCGCCTTGCTGTTTGCTCTTCTGTGGGATCGGTTGCGGTCATGATCTGAGGCCTGCGGCTTGGATTTGTGCCTGTGTCACCAGCTTCGAGGCCAGCAAAGCAGTGACTTGGGTGCCCGTGATGTGTTTGCACATCGGGCTGCGATCACTGATCCAGCACGCCAGCCGCGCATGGTGGTTTGCCTGTAACGCTGCCGTCTTTTCGCGATCTTCGGCCTGCTTCTCGACATAGGTCTGCCAGCGCCGCGACTGAAACCAGTTGTCGGAAAAGCAGACCTTGGAACGGGTGAAACCTGCGCTGTCGGTCGCGTAGGCATTGACGGCTTGCAGCAAATCCTCCGGTGCGATCCCTTCCTTCATGGCCTCTTCGATCTGGGCAAGGCAGACTGCTTTGCCTCGCAATCGGTCGGGCGGATAGGCCGCCAAAATCTTCTCAGCATCTTCGTCCGCCGCCGCCTCGCACCTGCGCGAAGGAGGTTCTTTCTTAGGTTCAATGGTAAGGTTACTGTCCCGATTTGGGACTACCCCCGTCTCACCGCTGGGACTTTTCCCCCGTCTTTTTGAGACGTTTCCCCCCGTCTCATTTTGAGACGCAACCCCAATTGCACCGCTGCCCCCGCCCTTTGGACGTGCGCTTGGCCCAAGGGTAATGTCGAGATGCAATTCATACTGATTGGACCCGCGCCCTCCATCCCCGTCCCCCCGAGCATGGCGCGTGACAAGCCCACACTCCTCCAAAGTCGTCATGTGCCGAAACAGCGTTGCACGGCCCATCTCGCACTCGTCCGCTAACCGCTGAGCGCTCGGGTTGCACTGGCCAGTCTCCTTGTTGTGGAAATCCGCCAGCTGGATCAGCACGATTTTGGCAGCGGGCTTCAGGCCTTTAACGTTCGCGGCCCAGATTAGCGCCATGCCGCTCATGGCATCACCTGACCCGACAGAAATGGGGAGATAGCATAAAGCCTGCCGCCTGATTCTGCGGCTCGGTGTTGTGGAACAAAACCTGATTTCCTTGTGTCAGATTTGTGCCAATAGGAAACATGCGTTCCTGCATCGTTCTGCAAACAGCTACATTTACCTACGAAGCAAACACCTTTGCCTATTGCTGTTTTTACTGGGGTTCCGTATGTCCGGCGGTGGGACACCCTTCCCCAACGAAGGGCAAATATCTGTGAGGATACCAGCTATGACGATTCAAGCACCGGCCACGCGGCCGGCTAACCCGCGTTTTTCTTCTGGCCCCTGTGCCAAACCCCCCACATTTACACTCGACACGCTCGCAGACGCAGCCCTTGGCCGTTCGCACCGCGCTGCTGTTGGCAAAGACAAACTCAAAGCCGCGATCGAAGAGACGCGCGAGATATTGGGCGTGCCAGCAGACTATAAAATCGGCATCGTGCCAGCCTCTGACACGGGCGCTTACGAGATGGCCATGTGGAACCTGCTTGGGGAACGTCATGTCGAGATGCTGGCATGGGAAAGCTTTGGCTCTGGCTGGGTCACTGATGCAGTAAAACAGCTCAAACTCGACGCGACAGTTAAGACGGCTGATTACGGCGAGATCGTTGATTTCAGCACCGTCGATTTCAACAGCGATGTTTGCTTTACGTGGAACGGCACGACCTCTGGTGTGCGTTTGCCAAACGGCGACGTGATCCCAGCCGATCGCGCTGGCTTGACCCTTTGCGATGCAACCTCTGCTGCTTTCGCGATGGATCTACCCTGGGACAAGCTCGATGTGACGACTTTCTCTTGGCAGAAAGTTCTCGGCGGTGAAGCTGCGCATGGCATGATCATTCTCAGCCCCCGCGCGGTTGCGCGCTTAGAGAGCTACACGCCTGCGTGGCCTCTGCCGAAAATTTTCCGCCTCACAAAAGGTGGCAAGCTGATTGATGGCATCTTCTCTGGTGCGACGATTAACACCCCCTCGATGTTGGCTGTAGAGGATTACCTGCAAGCGCTCAAATGGGCGCGTTCCGTCGGTGGTCTGGAAGGTCTCATCGCACGTGCGGATGCAAATACTGCGGCGATCACAGGTTTCGTCGCGGCGAACGATTGGATCGATTTCCTCGCGGTTGACCCAGCCACGCGCTCTAATACCTCTGTCTGCCTCAAGTTCACAGATGCGCGCATCACTGACGGTGCTGCCTTTGCCAAAGCCATCGCGAAATGGCTAGAAGCAGAGAACGTCGCCCTCGACATTGGTGGCTATCGCGACGCACCTTCGGGTCTACGCATCTGGTGCGGCGGCACGGTCGAGACCTCGGACATCAACGCGATGCTCCCATGGCTCGCCTATGCGTTCGAGCAAGAAATCACAGCAGCCTAACGCGCAATTCTTCGTGGCCGAATTTTCTAGAAAATTCCCACACCTCCCTATTTTGAAAGGACCAAAACCATGGCTCCCAAAGTACTCGTTTCTGACAAACTCAGCGAAACCGCAGTTCAAATCTTCCGCGATGCGGGCATTGATGTTGATTTCCAACCAGAGCTCGGCAAAGACAAAGCCAAGCTGGCCGAAGTGATCGGTCAATACGATGGCCTCGCGATCCGCTCTGCCACCAAAGTGACTGAAAAAATCCTTGACGCCGCGACCAACCTCAAGGTCATCGCACGCGCAGGCATCGGCACCGATAATATTGACAAGGTCGCTGCCTCTAAAAAGGGTGTGATCGTTATGAACACGCCCTTCGGCAACATGATCACGACCGCTGAACACGCTATTGCGATGATGTTCGCAGTTGCACGTCAAATCCCAGAGGCCAGCGCTTCCACACATGCTGGCAAATGGGAGAAGTCTAAATTCATGGGCGTCGAACTCACGGGCAAGACTCTTGGTGTTATCGGCGCAGGTAACATCGGCGGGATCGTGTGCGACCGCGCACGCGGACTGAAGATGAAAGTCGTGGCCTATGATCCCTTCCTGGGGGAAGAAAAAGCCGCAAAAATGGGCGTTGAGAAGGTCGAACTCGAAGAGCTGCTAAAGCGCGCCGATTTCATCACTTTGCACGTCCCTTTCACTGATGCGACAGCCAATATTCTAAGTCGTGAGAACCTCGCAAAAACCAAAAAAGGTGTACGTATCATCAACTGCGCCCGTGGCGGTCTGGTCGATGAGGAAGCCCTCGCAGACATGCTCAAATCCGGTCATGTTGCTGGCGCTGCATTCGATGTGTTCGCACAAGAACCCGCGACGGAAAACCCGCTCTTCAACCTGCCAAACGTGGTCTGCACCCCGCACCTTGGCGCTGCAACCAGCGAAGCGCAAGAGAACGTCGCTCTGCAAGTGGCGCAGCAAATGTCGAACTATCTCAACACAGGTGCGGTTGAAAATGCTCTCAACATGCCGTCAGTGACTGCTGAGGAAGCGAAGATCATGGGCCCATGGGTCTCGCTCGCGGGTCACCTTGGTGCGTTCATTGGCCAAATGACGGATGAACCGATCAAGGCGATCAACATCCTTTACGATGGCAATGTCGCACAAATGAACCTAGATGCGCTGAACTGCGCCTCCATCGCGGGTATCATGAAGCGCGTAAATCCTGATGTGAACATGGTGTCTGCGCCTGTGATCGCGGCAGAACGCGGTATCAAGATCAGCACGACCAATCAGGAAAAATCCGGCACGTTTGATGGCTATGTTAAGGTCACTGTCGTCACGGAAAAGCGCGAGCGTTCCGTTGCAGGCACTGTCTTCAGCGACGGCAAACCGCGTTTCATCCAGATTAAGGGCATCAATATCGATGCTGAAATCGGCGCGCACATGCTCTACACGACGAACGAAGATGTGCCCGGTATCATCGGCCTGCTCGGCAACACGATGGGCAAGAACGGCGTGAACATCGCCAACTTTACGCTTGGACGTTCAGATGTGGGTGGCGAAGCGATTGCGCTGCTTTATGTCGACAATCCTATCCCAGCGGACGTCCTGAAAACGCTCGATGGCACAGGCATGTTCCAACAAGTCAAGCCGCTTGAGTTCGACGTTGTATAACGAATTCCAAGGCCGCTCTTCTCAGGGCGGCCTTTCTGCTTTACGCCTTGGCCTATGACCCAACCCATCTACGCCATTGGCGACATACACGGCCAAATCGAAATGCTCGAAAATGCGCTTGCGCTGATTGAAGCAGATGGTGGCAAAGACGCGCAGATCGTCTTCTTGGGCGACTATGTTGATCGTGGCACACACTCCAAAGACGTGATCGAACGCCTTTCTCAAAACAAAGCCGCCGGCAAACCTTGGCGCTTCCTAAAAGGCAATCACGACCGCATGTTCGAGTGGTTCATGGAACCTGTTCCGCGCCATGACCCTTACCTACTCGTTGGCTACCACTGGCTGCACGAACGCCTAGGTGGCACAACAACGCTCGCCTCTTATGGTGTCCAAGCAGATCCATCCCGCAGGCTTTTTAACGTCCACGCTGATGCGCTCAAAGCCGTGCCACATCATCACCTTCGCTTCTTACAAGACTGCGAAACTTCATTCTTTCACGGCCCACTCTTTTTTGCACACGCAGGTGTCCGCCCGGGCGTCGCTCTACGCGATCAAACAGAAGATGACCTCGTATGGATCAGAAACGAGTTCTCGAATGACACATCCGATCACGGCGCACTCGTCGTTCATGGCCACACTCCCGTTGATGCCCCCCTCCATGCAGGCAATCACGTGAACCTCGACACAGGCGCAGGCTACGGCAAACCGTTAACGACCGCGGTATTTGAGGGAACAACAGTTCATGTCCTCACCGCCAAAGGCCGCCAACACCTCACGCCTTAGCTTTCCTCTCTTTGTAAATATCCTAGGGGGTCTGGGGGACTAGTCCCCCAGCCGGTCGGATCGGCAAAGCCGATTCGAAACTGTCAAACACCCACGTCGATAATTGCTTGCGCCAGGATCGGCACAGACTGCGCGTTCAGACCAGCAATATTCATACGGCTGTCACCAACCATATAAATCCCGTGCTCTGCGCGCAGGCGCTCTACCATTTCAGGCGTTGTGCCCAGACGCGAGAACATCCCGCGGTGCTGCGCCAAGAACCCGAACCGGTCAGAGCCACTCAAACGCTTTAATTCACCAGCCAATTGTTCGCGCAAGCCAAGCATTCCAAGACGCACATCTTCCAATTCTTTCGCCCAATCAGCACGCAAATCAGGGTCCTGCAAAACCATCGTGACCAAACGCGCACCGTGGTCGGGTGGAAACGAAAAATTCTGACGGTTCAAGAACGCCAGCGTGTCTTGATTCAACCCCTGGCGAGACGTCTCAGTAGACACGGCCATCAACAATCCAGTCCGCTCACGGTAGATACCAAAGTTCTTGGAACAACTCGCAGCGATCAGGCATTCAGGTACGCAGGACGCGACTAGACGTGCGGCAGCTGCGTCTTCTTCAAGACCATCGCCGAAACCCTGATACGCGATATCGATCATCGGGATCGCACCCTTTTCGTTGAGCACATCAACAACAATCTGCCACTGCGTCAGGTTCAAGTTTGCGCCCGTCGGATTGTGACAGCACCCATGCAACAACACCAAATCGCCTGCTTTCAAACCCTTCAGGTCTTCTAGCATGCCATCAAAATCAACGCCTCGCGTGTCAGCGTCGAAATAGCGGTACGGCACGTGCTCAATCCCTAGGTAATTCAGGATCGACGTATGATTAGGCCATGTAGGGTTAGACACGAAAACACGCGCGTCAGGGTTGGCCATTTGCATCAGCTCAAACGCTTGACGACATGCCCCTGTGCCACCGGGCGTTGCTGCGGCAGCAACGTTCGAACGCTCCACCGCGTCGCCGAGCACCAAATCAATCATCACATCGGAAAACGCAGGATCGCCCGCAAGACCAACATAGGACTTGGTGCTCTCAATCTCCCACAACTGCTTTTCAGCCGTTTTCACAGCGCGCATCACAGGCGTCGTGCCTTCAGCATTTTTGTAAACACCAACACCAAGGTCGATCTTTTCAGCACGCGGGTCTTCGCGGAACGCTTTGACCAGAGCTAGGATTTTGTCAGCAGGTTGTGGCTTTAGGTTGGCAAACATTTAAGCCTCTCCAGTTTCAATAGGCATAGTGGGCACAGAGCCCCATTCATTCCAAGAACCATCATAGACGGAGTGATCCGTTTTCCCGATCCGTTCCATTGCAAGCGCTAGGATACAAGCCGTGATGCCCGATCCACATGTGTTAATCACAGGCTTGTCCAGATCCACGCCAGCAGCCTCGAACGCCGCCTTGAGTTCAGCCGGATCTTTCATCGTGTTGTCGCTGTTAAGCAGAGTTTTATAAAAGACGTTGCGCGAATTTGGAATGTGCCCAACGCGCATGCCTTCGCGTGGCTCAGGCTCTGTCCCTGCAAAGCGGGCAGGCGAGCGCGCATCAACGATTTGAGGCGCGCCAAGTTTCGCTGCAGCCGCAACTTGTGTGGCGTCTTTCACCATTTGGTTCTGGAATCGCACCATCATGTGGCGATCACGAATAACCGGCGGCATATCTTCCGTCTCACGGCCTTCAGCAAGCCATTTGTTGAGACCACCATCCAACACAGCAACGTCCATTTGACCCATCAAACGGAACAGCCACCACACACGCGGCGCAGAAAAAATGCCCGAGCCATCATAGACAACCACTTGATGCCCATCACCAATGCCCATGGCACGCATCCGCGACATGAACTTTTCAGTGCTCGGTGCCATGTGATCTAACTTGGAGCGCGCATCGCTAATTTCATCGATGTCAAAGAAACGCGCGCCGGGGATATGTTCGGCTTCGTATTCGCCGCGCGCATCGCGGCCCTCTGCCGCCATATACCAAGACGCGTCAATGATCCGCAGATCAGGGTCGCGCATGTGTGCAGCAAGCCATTCGGTAGAAACCAAGGTCTTCGGGTCGTCAGATGCCATGTGAAATGCCCTCTTTTGCTTGCAAACTTGCATACTGGCGAGGGCGCGCAGTGGCAAGGGTCTGGGGGAGTGTCGGCACCGCGAAACCGCGATGCCTGTCAGCTTATCCTAAAGCGCGAATTACTTCGCCATCATGTTTTTAACAACACCAACAATCGCAAGGACTGCACCGCCACCGATACCACCGCCAACAATGCCGGAGATCGAGTTGATAAGCGTACCTTGGTTGAGGTTCTTCAGAACACCGCCAGCAACGTTACCACCTACTGCGCCCGAAAGCAGACCAATCAAGAGTTCCATAATAATTCCTTCCCGTTGGGCCAATTATATGTGCAGCGCCGTTTTGGCCCAATTCGTGCGCGCAGGTGTTTATACGTGTATTCAACAAAAGCTGTCACGGGGAAAGAACAGCGGCACTTCCCACCAAACCAATCACCTAATCAGAATGCCGCAATAGACGTTGCTTTTGACGTCCCCAATCGCGTTTCGCATCGCTCGCGCGTTTGTCATGGTTTTGCTTGCCTTTGGCGATGCCTATCTTCAGCTTCACGAAACCTTTGTGATTAAAGTACAAAACAAGCGGAACCAGCGTCATGCCTTTGCGCTGCGTATCCGACCACATGCGCATAAGCTCTTTTTTGGAAGCGAGTAATTTACGGCGGCGACGCTCTTCGTGACCCCAAGTTTTGGCGGCCTCATAGGGTGCAATATAGCTGTTCACCAACCACAACTCGCCGTCTTTCACTTCCGCATAGCTTTCCGCGACATTGGCAGAGTTCACACGAAGCGATTTTACCTCTGACCCCTGCAAGATAATCCCGCACTCAACGTCATCCTCAATCGCATAATCATAGCGCGCACGCCGGTTCTCGGCGATCACCTTATAGTTCGGATTGTCCTTTGGCTTGGCCATGGTCTACGCATCTTTCTAAAGTCTGAGAAACCTACATAGGCGCTAACGCAGCGCGCTCCAAGGCCATTTGAGAAATGTCGCTGGACTTGCGTTGCTTGTCCTCAGACTTGAACGAATTCTTTGCCCATTTGAAAGCCGTAAAATGACTGATTTCCTTCTTCTCGCGTTCATCTTTTTATGTGCAGGCGTAATTTCCGTACCCATCGCTTCACGGCTCGGCCTTGGGTCAGTGCTTGGCTATCTGATTGCAGGGATTATTATCAGCCCGATCTTGGCACTGCTGCATGTGGACGTCATCGCGATCCAGCACTTCGCTGAATTTGGCGTGGTGATGATGCTGTTCCTCGTCGGGCTAGAGCTTGAGCCGAAAATGCTCTGGGCGGTGCGCGCAAAGCTGTTGGGGCTTGGCGGCGGGCAAGTCGGGATTACGACACTTGTTGTGATGGGGCTTTGCATGGCGTTCGGGCAACCTTGGTCGATTGCTTTGGCGATTGGTTTGGTCATGGCGCTGTCCTCAACGGCGATCGTTTTGCAGACACTGAATGAAAAGGGTTTGATGAAATCCGACGGCGGGCAGTCGAGTTTTTCCGTGCTCTTGACCCAAGATATTGCCGTTATCCCAATGCTCGCACTGCTGCCGCTTCTGGCGATGCCAGAGCTGATGGATGTCGCGAGTGACGCAGTGGCCCACGGCGCTGATGCAGCACATGGGGGCGATGATCATAGTGGTGAAGGGGATCATGGGTCAGCCATGAGCCTTGTTGAGGGGTTGAACGGTTGGCAGACTATGCTCGTCACCGTCGGTTCTGTGATCGCTGTGATCCTTGGCGGGAGCTTTCTGACTTCTCCGATCTTCCGCTTTATTGCAGGTGCTGGTTTGCGGGAACTCTTCGTAGCGGGTGCGCTCCTTATCGTGATTGGTATCGCGCTGCTTATGTCCCTTGTTGGCCTTTCGCCTGCGCTTGGCACATTCATCGCGGGTGTTGTGCTTGCCAATTCCGCCTATCGACACGAATTAGAAAGCGACATTGATCCGTTCCGTGGCCTCTTGCTGGGTCTGTTTTTCATGAGCGTTGGCGCCGGTATCAATTTTGCGCTGCTCTCGGAAAATCTGGGTTCTATCCTTGGCATGACCCTTGGCTTGATCGCAGTGAAAGCGCTGGTCCTCTTGGGTCTTGCGCGCATCTTCAAGATTGAAGGCGCAGATAAATGGCTCTTTGCGCTTGGCCTAGCCCAAGCAGGTGAGTTCGGCTTTGTGCTGCTGTCCTTTACCGTTGCTGGCAACATCATTCCTACCTCCATCGCAGATATCCTACTGCTGGTTGTTGCGCTGTCGATGCTGCTCACACCTGCATTGTTCATCATTTACGACCGTCTCATCGCACCGCGATATAGCGAGGAAGAAGCACGCGAAGCGGACGACATCGACGCAGACTCTAACATCATTATCGCAGGTCATGGTCGTGTTGGCGGCATGGTCGCACGTATCTTGCGCGCAGCGGGTCATACGCCGACGGTGATCGACTATTCCTCCAAGCAACTCGACATGCTCGAAAAGTTCGGCGTCAAAGCCTATTTTGGCGACGCGAGCCGTCCTGACCTGCTGCACGCCGCAGGCATCCATGAAGCCAAGCTGATCGTGATCGCCATCGACAACAAAGAGCAGATCAACGAGATGACCCACTACATTCACACCAACCATCCGCATGTGCACATCATGGCGCGCGCGTTGGATCGTAACCACGTTTACGAACTCTATGCTGCTGGCTGCCGTGACATCATCCGCGAAACCTATGACAGTTCTTTGCGCATGGGCCGCTCTGCCTTTGAGGCGCTTGGCGTTCCAAGCGACAAGGCCAATGATATGGTTGCGGTGTTTGATCAATCTGATCGCGAGGGCATGGTCGAGGTCGCGGACACCTATGACGTCAACATCTCCCCTTTTGAGAACGAAGCCTTCATGGCCAAAATCCGCGAAGTCGCGCCGCGTCGCGAGGCCGAAGTCAGAGAGCAAATGCATAAAATCCTTCAGCGCAATTCGAAAGGCGAGGAACAGCTATGAAAGACGACAATTTCCTGCGCGAGAACAACGCGCGCCACATGTGGCATCCGATGGGTCATCAGGGCAATTCAGACGCTAACATGCCCGCGATTATCGCCAAAGCTGAAGGCGTCGTGATTGAAGATCTAGATGGTCACAAGACTGTCGATGCTGTGGGTGGCCTGTGGTGCGTGAACCTTGGGTATTCGAACAACGTGATCAAGGACGCGATTGCCAAACAGCTTTACGATCTGCCCTACTATTCCGCCTTTTCCGGCACAACGAACCCACCTGCAATTGAGGCGTCCTATGCCGTGCGCGAGTTCTTTGAACCTGACGGTATGGTGCGGTCCTTCTTTACCTCGGGTGGTTCAGATTCAGTCGAGACCTGCCTACGTTTGTCGCGTCAGTACCATCGTCTACTTGGCGAGCCGACGCGCACAAAGTTCATCTCTCTCAAAAAGGGCTATCACGGCACCCATTTCGGTGGCGCATCTGTCAACGGCAACAACCGGTTCCGCATCGGCTATGAGCCTATGTTGCCCGGTTGCTTCCACCTGCCCAGCCCCTATCCTTATCGTAATCCGTTCAATGAGACCGACCCAGCACAGCTGGCGCAGAACATCGCGAATGCGTTCGAGGATGAGGTGCAATTCCAAGGCGCGAACACCATCGCCGCCTTTATCATGGAACCGATCCAAGGCGCAGGTGGCGTGATTGTCCCACACGAGAGCTTCATGGGTCTCATGCGTGATGTGTGTGACCGTCATGGCATTCTGATGATCGCGGATGAGGTGATCACAGGCTTTGGGCGCACTGGTTCTTGGTCCGGCTCTACCCACTATGGCGTGAAGCCCGATATGATGAGCACCGCGAAGGGCATCACCTCTGGCTATTTCCCTGTGGGCGCGGCGCTTTTTAACGAAAAAGTCGCGGATGTATTCGAGAACAGCTATCCTGCGGTGGGCGGCATTTATCACGGCTATACATACTCCGCGCACCCAGTTGGCGCTGCTGCCGTCACCGCATGCCTAGCTGAAACTGTCCGTCTTGATCTGCGTGCCAATGCAGCTGCGCGCGGCAAACAACTGTTCGAGGGATGCCAAGCGCTGGCTGCAAAACACGACATCATCGGTGATGTACGCGGTGGCACTGGCTTGATGACAGGTTTCGAGATGGTCTCTGACAAAACCGCAAAAACCCCGATTGATCCCGCAACCGTCAAACGCATCCAACAAGCCACTTACGAGGCAGGCGCCATGGTGCGCATGGGTCCACCAAATATCCTCATGTCACCGCCTTTGACGATTTCTGAGGGTGAAGTGCAGACCATTCTGGATGCCCTGGACACAGGTCTCAGCGCTGCTTGACCTCTGAAAATGTCCGGCCCCTTGGTTGTCTTCTAAAGGGTCGGACAGCCTCTAACGGATCAGCTCAGCGACGTTCTCGCAAAGCGCGTGCGCAAGGTGTTCTAAGTCATCTGGCGCTGGCCCTAATCCCGAATTCGCCAGTTTCGCAAACCCGTGGACAACGCTCCAAAGCGTGAAGACATGAACGTCTTGATCGAACGTGGGTTGAAGCCGCTCTACAGCGTTGACCAAAATTCCATGCGCACTGCGGTCTTCAATCACAAAACCCGCAATTCCGTCGCGCTTACACCGCCCCGCAATGTCGAACATCATCTGGAAAATATGCGGCTCTCGCACAGCATATCCGATGTACGCCATGCCGATCTGCACCAGTGCGCCCTTTGGATCAATTTCGACAAACCGCGCTTCGCCGGCTTCCATTGCTTGGGCGAGTTCCAAAAACGCTTTGCTTGCCAAACGCGCCAAGAGCGCATCTTTCGATTTGAAATGGCGATAGACCGCTGCGGGATCAACCCCCGCATCACGCGCACAGCTGCGCAAACTTAGGTTGTCAGCACCGCTTTCGCGAACCTTTTCCCAAGCAATTCGTTCAATCTGAACAAGCAGATCCCCGTGATGATATGTTGCCTTTTTTTGCGCCATATCAACAGCGTTGACATTAGGGTGCCGCTCCGTCAACCATGTCAACAACGATGACATTGTAGCGAGCGTGGAAAACAGACGATGACGAAGATCATTGAAGAGCGTATGAGCGCGCAGATTGAGGGTGACTTTGTCGTCTTCCTGATCGGGATGCGAATCAACGTGTGGTGGAAGGTTCACAAATGGCTTCCTGTCGCTCTCGCGATGATGCGGATGCAAAAGGAACTGCGCACATTGCCGATCGAACAAACCGGATGCCTTGCAACGCGCGCAGGATCACCAAGCGTCACGATACAGTATTGGCGCAGTTTCGACCATCTCGAAGCTTATGCAAGAGACACCGCCAAGCAACACATGCCAGCATGGAAAGCCTTCAACAAAGCCGCAAAAAGCGCACGCAAAGATGTTGGGATTTGGCATGAAACGTTTCTCGTGTCTGACGGACAATACGACACCCTATACTCAGCAATGCCACTGGATGGCTTGGGCAAAGCCAGCACCACCGTCCCAGCATCAGGTCACATGAACACCGCCAGAGGCCGCGTTACAGGAGAAGATCAATGAGATTTTTAGCGCTTTTCGCCTTGCTGCTTTTCCCCACTTTCTTGCAGGCGCAAGATGTCACGGGTACTTGGCGCACCCATAAAACAGAACGCGGAACCTTGATTGTGAACATCGCACCTTGTGGGGCGTCGCTGTGTGGAAAAATCGTCGATGCGCGCGATGCCCAAGGCAAGAAAGGCACTTATGAACACATGGGCAAGCGCATGATTTGGGATATGAAACCAACCTCGAAAGCGGGCAAATGGGACGGTGGGAAGATCTGGGATCCGAACAAAGACCGCACTTTTAAGTCACGGATGGAGCTACAGAATGGCAGCCTCAAAGTCTCTGGCTGTGTGCTGGTTGCCTGTCAGTCGTTCATCTGGATGCGCGCGCGTTAAAGTGCTTCCGCTGGCGCCCCACTGCGCGCGCGGTGGGGTCCAAAGACTGCGGCAAAGCAAAGGATAAGGCCCGAAACGGTCGCGATCATCCCAGCCGCACTCACCGCGTTATCCGCGCCAAACCACAGAGGGCCATAGCCTGCGAAAACGTAACCTAGAACTGCGGAAAGCGTCGCGAACAACACGCTCCAAGCCACTTGCGCACCCAACGCATTGGTCATGAGGCGCGCCGCCGCTGGCGGGCAAATGAACATTGCAATCACGATGATCGACCCAACTGCATCAAATGCTGCAACCGCTGCCAATGCTGCGACGATCACCAGTGTAAAGCCCAAAGGTCCTGTGCGAATGCCCATGCTTTGCGCGAAACCTTCATCGAACGTGGACAGCTTTAAGGGACGCCAAAACACCCATGTGAACAGTGCAACGACCAGCAGAACCCCAAACAAACGCGGCAACTCCACAGGCAGATACGCAAGTGCTTCCAAATCGAGAAGAGAGGCCCAACCCGTCGCGTCAAGCCATATCAGGCTCTCCAAATTGCCAAAGAGCGCGTGCTCTACATCCAAATGTACCGTGCTTGTGTCTGATTGCTCCAACAATAAAACACCGCCCGCAAACATTGCCGTAAACGTCACACCCATCGCAGCGCCCGGTTCAATCTTGCCAAGGCGGCGGATCGCTTCGATCATCACCACCGCCACTACCGCCGCCCCCGCAGCGCCCAACATCATCGGAACAGCCGCAACAACGCCAGTGATCAAGAACGCCACGACGATGCCCGGCAAGACCACATGGCTAATTGCATCGCCAATCAAAGCTTGGCGTCTGAGCAACAAGAAATTCCCCGGCAAAGCACAGGCAATCGCGGCCAATGTGCCGATCAACATAGGCGTTAACGAAATCGCAACGAATTCCTCTCCCATCACGCGGGCACCCCCATTGGTGCACCAATCAAGCGATCTAGTTCACCGATTTGATCCCCTGTGAGAACTGTTTCGATCTCGGTCAGCCCATCATAGAACGTCGCTGCCAACGCGAATTCCTCTCGCGACCGCGCCATCTGCCAGCGCGTTTCATCGCGCAAGGCTTTCGCCGCCCGCGCTTTTCCATCTGTTGTCGCAACGCCGTCCGCGCGCGCAAGACCAGAGCGTTGCAGCAAACGGAGCGTGAGTTTTTCGTAGATCGGCTGGCCTTGCGCAAGCGCGAGAAGGCCCTGACGAATGTGCACACGTCTTTGAAACGACAGATGCTTGAGAACCGCCGCCAAAGCACCTCGCGCTGGGGCGAACAGCAATGACAAAGCGAACATCACGAACAACACCAGCACGATCACAGGCCCCGTCGGCAACGCAGGCGCAACAGCGGACAGCGTAGCTCCAACATAACCAGCGACGCCACCAACAATTCCCGCGACCCACAGAACACCTGTCACGCGTTCGCTCCAAAAGCGTGCTGTCACAGGGGGGATGATCAGCAAAGCAACGATCAGGATCAGCCCAACAATCTTGAGACCTACAACCGTGATCGCCATGACCAAACCCATCATAATCAGATCAAGACGCGGGACATTTAGCCCGCTTGAAGCGGCGAATTCTGGATCAAATGCAACAGCACTTAAGGGTCGGCGAAACGCGATCACAGCCGCCAAAACCAACGCGCCCCCAACCGCGATAATCACGGCATCAGAGTAGAGCATCCCAGCGGTAGAGCCGAGCAGGAAGCCCTCCAAGCCTGCTTGGCGTCCTTCACTCATTGTCTGAATGAAGGTCAAAAACACAATGCCAATGCCAAAGAACACCGACAGCACAGCGCCAATCGCAGCATCCTCTGCGAGACGCGTACGACGGGTTAGAAAACCGATGCACAAAAGCCCAAGCCAAGCAGACGCAGCGGAGCCAAGCATAAGGCCGATCAAGCTGCGACCATCACCGCCCAGCGCGACCATGATGATGAAAGCGATGCCAACACCCGGCAAAGTCGCATGCGAAATCGCATCGCTCACCAAAGCGCGTTTGCGTAGGAAAAGGAATGTCCCTGTCACGCCCGCCGCAATGCCAAGCAGCATCGCGCCAAGCGTTACGAGCGTGGCGTTATAACCAAGCTGAAGGGTCAGGGCATGCCAAAGCATGGGTTACGCACCAAGCGCAGTCTGGCCCAGTTGACCAGTGGCGAGACGCCCGCCGTATGCTTCTTGCAAGGTCTGCGGGGTGAAGGCGTCTTCAACCGTTCCCTCGGCGATGCGTGTCGTGTTGATAAGGAATACTCGGTCGAAATAGTCGGGAACAGTGCTCAGATCATGATGAACAGCGACGACGGTTTTCCCATCCGCGCGCAAGGATTGTAGCACGTCGATGATGGCTTTCTCCGTTGCCGCATCGACACCTGCGAACGGCTCATCGAGCAGGTAAAGATCGGCGTCCTGCGCCAAGGCCCGTGCAAGGAACACGCGCTGTTGTTGACCACCAGAAAGTTGCCCAATCTGACGGGTCGCAAAGTCCTGCATACCCACCCGTTCTAGACACTCCATCGCTTTGGCTTTGTGAGCGCCACGCAGGCGACCCAAGAGGCCAAGTTCGCGGTAAAGACCCATCAAAACCACATCAATCACACGCGTCGGAAAATCCCAGTCCACGCTTGCGCGCTGCGGCACATAGGCGATCCGCGCGCGGGCATCCGCGACGGGTTGACCGAACACGGTCGCAGTCCCCGCAAGCGGTTTAATCACGCCCAGCGCCGCTTTCAGCAAGGTTGATTTACCAGCGCCATTTGGGCCAATGATCGCAGTCATCGACCCAACGGGAACGGTCATATCTACAGAAAACACAGCAGGCTTTTGGCCGTAGCTGACCGTCATGCCGCGGATAGCCAAAGCCGCGTCGTCAGAGGTTTCAGCCATGCGCGTCCCGTTCGATGTAGCCAATTCAATCTGTGTCATATCTTAACTTCCCGCTGCCAATTTGCCGTTCATGCCTCGCGTGGGCACGGTGCCACCGAGGGCACGAGCAATGGTTGTAATGTTGTGATCGATCATGCCGATATAAGTCGCTTCATACGTCCCATCCGCGCCCATCGCGTCTGAGAAAAGCTCGCCGCCAATCGTGACGTTATGATCCTGCGCTGCGGCACCCTCTATCAAAGCGCTAATGTTGCGATCAGAGACGGAGCTTTCCACAAACGCCGCGCCGATCTTGCGCTCTACCAGCATATCGACCAGCGTTGAAATACGGTTCAGACCTGCTTCGCTCTCGGTCGAGATGCCTTGGATCCCAATGACCTCATAGCCAAACTCACGTCCGAAATAGCCAAAAGCATCGTGCGCTGTCAGCAAGACGCGCGCGCTTTGGGGGACGGTCGCAAGAGTGGTCTCGCCATAGGTTTGCAGCGCATTCGCTTCGGTTTCAAACGCCGCCAAGTGAGTCGCAAAATCATCAGCGGCCTCTGGGCGAGCTTCACTCAACACGCGCGCAATCTCACGGGCGACATGCATCCACAATTTCGGCACCATCCACACATGCGGATCAAAGCGGCCGCCATAATCTTCATGAGACAGCAAAACATCACGCGGCATCGCGTCAGCGACAGGAACAGACGTGCGGCGGCGGGCGAGCTTCACCAGAAACTCTTCCATTTGCGCTTCTAGATAAAGACCATGCCACAGTACCAAATCCGCACGCGTCATCGCTGTGATATCTGTTCGCGTCTGACGGTAGGCATGCGGATCCACACCCGAACCCATCAGCGCTTGCACTTCAACATGCGCACCGCCGATCCGGCGTGCTGTGTCGGCAATCATTCCAGTCGTCGCAACAATTTTCAAAGTGTCAGCAGCCAAAACAAATCGTGGCGCTACGGTTGCGCCTGCTGCGATGCTCAAAAAATGACGACGGTTGAAAGGCATGGAATCTCCCTTTGTTAAGTTGAATATGAGAGTCATTCGCAAAAAGTCAATGAAGTTGCGACTTATTCGCAATAAAGAGTGTATATTTCTGATCATTTGGTCAAAAAATAAGCTCTAACGTACCGCTCATCCTTGCCAAGAACGCAGACTCATGGGACAGGATAGAAAACGCCCCCTCCTTTGGAGTGCATGAATATGACAACGCAAACTGCCCAAACCACAACGCATTTGCCCCAAACGATAGAGCCGCGAAATCCTGGGATGGACCTTGATCTCAGCTGGGTGCGCTCTGTGCAGGCGAATACCTCAGCGATTGAGCGGCGCGCCAAGACACTGCCGGGTCGGCGCAGCGTCAAGAAAGACTATCAAGCCGCGTGGCTTTTGCGGGCGATCCAGTGCATCGATCTGACCACGCTGTCGGGCGATGACACCTCTGAACGTGTGCGCCGTCTTTGCGCCAAAGCGCGAACGCCCTTGCGCGCCGATATCGCAGAGGCACTTGGGGTAAGCGGTATCCAAACTGGCGCGATCTGTGTTTACCACGATATGATCGAAACCGCCGTCGATGCGCTTGCTGGCTCCGGTATTCCTGTCGCTGCTGTCTCTACGGGTTTCCCTGCGGGTCTGTCCCCCTTTCATCTGCGTATTGCAGAGATTGAGGAAAGCGTGAAAGCAGGTGCCGCCGAGATCGACATCGTGATTTCCCGTCGCCATGTTTTGAGCGGCGATTGGCAAGCACTTTATGATGAGATGCGCGCCTTTCGCGCGTCTTGCGGCGATGCTCACGTGAAAGCGATCCTCGCAACAGGAGAACTTGGCACGTTGCGCAATGTCGCGCGTGCCTCGCTGATTTGCATGATGGCGGGCGCTGACTTTATCAAAACGTCGACGGGTAAAGAGAGCGTCAACGCGACCTTGCCTGTGTCCTTGGTGATGATCCGCGCCATCCGCGACTACCATGAACGCACAGGTTATCGCGTTGGCTACAAACCCGCTGGCGGGATTTCCAAAGCAAAGGACGCGCTCGTTTATCTCGCGCTGATGAAAGACGAGCTGGGTGATCGCTGGCTGCAACCTGATCTTTTCCGCTTTGGCGCATCATCTTTGTTGAACGACATTGAACGCCAATTAGAACACCACGTCACAGGCGCATATTCCGCCGGTTACCGCCACGCGCTGGCGTAAGGAGACACAGCATGAGCATTTCCGAACGTCTCGACAAAATGGACTACGGCCCCGCCCCTGAAAGCGCTGCTGAAGCGTTGGAATGGATCGAAAGCCGTGGTGGCATTGCAGGTCACTTTATTGACGGCACATTCGGCATCCTGCGTGATGACATGACGTTGAATAATCCCGCAACGGGTGAGCGTCTTGCAGGGTTGACCAAAGGCACCGCTGATGAGGTCGCAAGTGCTGTGAAAGCTGCCCGCAAAGCGCAACCCGAGTGGGCGAAGGATGGCGCAGCCCGTGCGCGCGTGCTCTATGCGATTGCACGTCTGATGCAAAAACATGCGCGTTTGTTGGCGGTGATGGAAACGCTCGATAACGGCAAACCCATCCGCGAAAGCCGCGACATCGATATCCCATTGACGATCCGTCATTTCTACTATCACGCGGGCATGGCGCAGTTGATGGAAGATGAAATGCCCAGCCGCGAAGCGATTGGCGTATGCGGACAGATCGTGCCTTGGAACTTCCCGCTGCTAATGCTCGCGTGGAAGATCGCGCCCGCGCTGGCGATGGGCAACACGGTTGTGTTGAAGCCGGCAGAATACACCACACTCACTGCGATGATCTTTGCGGAAATCTGCCAAGAGGCGGGTGTCCCTGCGGGAGTGGTGAACATCGTCACAGGTGACGGTGAAACAGGTCAACATATCGTTGACGCCGATGTCGATAAAATCGCGTTCACAGGCTCCACCGCTGTGGGTCGTCGTATTCGCAAGACGACGGCAGGATCGGGCAAAGCACTGACCTTAGAACTTGGTGGCAAGTCGCCCTACATCGTTTTTGATGATGCTGATCTCGATAGCGCTGTTGAAGGGCTGGTTGATGCGATTTGGTTCAACCAAGGTCAGGTCTGCTGCGCTGGTTCGCGTTTGCTGGTTCAGGAAAGCGTGGCCGAGCGCTTCTACGCAAAGCTCAAGCGCCGCATGGATGGGCTGCGTATTGGTAATCCACTGGATAAGTGCATCGACGTAGGCGCTATCGTGGACCCAATTCAGCTTGCGCAGATCACCAAGATGGTGAGCGAAAATTCTGAGGGCGAAACCTATCACGCTGCTTGTGATATGCCCGAAGGTGGTTGTTACTATCCGCCTACTTTGATCACTGGTCTCTCCCCCTCTGCTGCGTTGATGCAGGAAGAGATCTTTGGCCCTGTGCTGTGCGCCACCACCTTCCGCACCCCTGCAGAGGCGGTGCAACTCGCCAACAACACGCGTTATGGATTGGCGGCAACGGTCTGGACTGAAAACGTCAATCTCGCGCTCGACATCGCCCCAAAGCTGGTTGCGGGCGTCGTTTGGGTGAATGCGACGAACCTGTTTGACGCTGCTGCGCCTTTTGGCGGTGTCCGCGAAAGCGGGTTTGGACGTGAAGGCGGGCTTGAAGGTCTGATGGCCTACACCAAGCCCAAAGCGAAAGGCAAAGCGCTGAGTAAGGTCGAAGCCTTCACAGGTAGTGACGCTGGATCAGATCCGATTGATCGCACCGCGAAGCTCTATATTGGCGGCAAACAAGCGCGCCCTGATGGCGGGTATTCCAAGGCGGTCTATTCTAAAAAGGGCGAAAAGCTGGGTGATGTATCGCTCGCCAATCGCAAAGACATTCGCAACGCTGTTGAGGTGGCTCAAGGCGCAAATGCTTGGGGCAAAACCACTGGGCACCTTCGTGCTCAAATCCTCTACTATATGGCGGAGAACCTTTCTGCGCGGGCGTCTGAATTCGCCAAGCGCATTGATGCGATGACGGGTAAAAATGGCGGTAAGGCAGAGGTTGAGGCCTCGCTGAACGCGCTCTTCACATACGCTGCTTGGGCCGACAAATGGGATGGTGCCGCGCGCGGTGTTCCGATCAAAGGGATCGCTTTGGCCATGAAAGAGCCTGTGGGCGTGATTGCTGCGCTTTGTAGCGATGACATGCCTTTGCTTGGCTTGGTTAAGCCGATGGGTGCGAGCATGGCTATGGGCAATCGCTGTATTTTGGCCGCTTCTGAACCCTTCCCGCTCGCCGCGACAGATTTCATACAGGTTTTGGAGACGTCTGACGTGCCTGCAGGCGTTGTGAATATCCTTACTGGTTCACACATAGAACTTGCCCCGCACATAGCGGCGCATAACGATGTGGATGCTGTTTGGAGCCAGTCCTCTTCCAGCGTTTCCGCTGTCATCGAGGCGAACAGCACCGGCAATCTCAAACGCACTTGGGTGAACAATGGTCAAAGCGTAGAGATCACAACGCGCGATTATCTCAGCGCTGCGACAGAGACGAAAACCGTCTGGGTGCCCTACGGGGAATAGCGATCAGGCAGGGGTCATCCGCAAAAGATGACCCCGCAGCGCGAGAAGTGTGACGCCACAAAGCACAACACCAGACGCAACATAAATCGTTTCGTTCAAACCGATCTGATCGACCAAAGCACCCATGCAAAACGTTCCCAAGGTCGCAAGCCCCCAGAACGCCGTTTGATCGACAGTGATCAGCACGCCGCGCTCTTCATTCGGCGCATTGTGCAAGTACTTTCCATAGACCAAAGCCTTGCCAACTTTCACGCCACCCAGACACATAATCAAAAAACATAGCATCGCGTAACTGTTCACGAGCGTCAGCGCCAAAATTCCAAACCCATAGAGACCCCAAATACACAGCGCAGCCAAACCGGGGCGCGTGATCGCATCAGACAGGCGCGTGAAAAACGCGGTGATTGCAATCGCGCCAATCCAGCTGGAAATATTCATCAGCGCAATCCAATTGCCATATTCTGCGAAGTTTTCACGCAGAATGAGGGGCCATAGAATGTAACCCGCAGGAACAATCACTAGGCCCAAAAGCACACTACCTAGCAAGATATCAAGGTTCTCAGGGCAGTCACGATATTGGGCGAAAAGGCGTGGCAAAACACGCTTGGAGAGGTGCGGCTGCACTTTGCGCCTGCTTCGCGTCACGTCTTTGGCATGCCCATGCAAAAGGAGCGCGCTCAAGGCCATCAAGACCCCATTCACCACAAACCCACCCATGGCCAACAAAAATGGCAAAGCCAGTGCCGATATCGTCCCCGTCAGCTTCGCCAGATTATGCGTCGTCGCCGCCAACAAAGCATTGCTTTGTGCCGGCTTTGGCGTCGCCTCTGGGATGAACGTGTCAATTGCGGGGTTCGACACTGCGCTGACAATCCCCGCAAGGACGCAATAGAGGAAAAATACTTTTGGGACATACCCAAAGCTATGATCAAACACCCCGTAACTGATGAGGATACCAGCGAAAATGAGCGTTGAAATTGTGTAACTCAAACGCGCGCCAATGCGGTCGGTCAGAACGCCGCCCATGATTGTGAAGATCAGAAAGGGCGATAGAACCAGCGCCTGATAAAAGCCGATTTCGGTCGCGCTTAGGTTCAAATGGATGCTCATGTACCATGTGAAAAGCACTGTCTGGAACCCTTCACCCCAGTGCCAGAACCAGTAGGATCCAATGAACCGATTAGAGAGATAGGACATATGCGATCCTTGTTTGACTGCTTTGCATCAGCCATTTAATCTGAATTTAAGATACTCATATCACTTCTCATCATAAATTTGGAGTCACAGTTAAGATGAATGCGCGCGCGACCCAGCCAATCATCGGAACCCGAATGCGGGAACTCAGAAAGACGAAAGGGCTTACGCTCGCGCAGCTCGGCGCTGAAACAGGACTGTCTGTTGGGTATCTAAGCCAGCTTGAGAGGCAAGACGCCGATCCGTCCGTACGTGCCCTCAACACGATTGGTGCAGCGCTTGGCGTTGGTATCAACTGGTTTTTCCCCGACCCAAGCGATGCAGATAACCCAGAGACTGACATCATTGTGCGCGCCAATAAACGCCGCGCTTTGCGCTTTGATTCAGGGGTGCATGATGAATTGCTCAGCCCGAACCTGTCTGGCACTTTAGAGATGATCCTGACGACTTTTGCGCCCCATGCAAACTCTGGCGATGCGAATTACGCGCATAAGGGCGAAGAAGGTGGTTTTGTCGTTTCGGGTGTCTTGGAACTTACCGTTGAGGACCAAGTCATGCGTCTTGGCGCTGGAGACGCATTCCAATTTTCATCGACCAAGCCGCATCGTTACGCCAACCCGACTGATGAAGAGACGGTGATCTTTTGGGCCGTCACCCCGCCGCACTATTAGTCCTGCCTGACAGCCCCAGTCACCGCCGCCGCACCAAGCGCTGTGATAATCCATCCAAGCGCTTTTGCGAACCAACGCAACCACCAGCCAACGCGTCCTAAAGGGCTACGTGACGTGGACGGTGCCCATGCCGTTTCCTGCCCCAAAGACACAATCGGGATGACCAGATCAGCGGCGTATGCGTAACCATTGAACGTCTCCCAATCCTTGCCAGCTTCCGTGCTACCGGACCAGAATGCAGCTGGGTTCTCCGCATGGGTTTGCGTCGCAGCAATCCAATCCGCAGAGATCAAAATAGGGGCCGCATTGGGCGTCATGTCGCCAGCACGCCAAGTTTGATCAAAGAACGTGCCAAGACCAATGATCAGCGCTGCCGCAAAGAACACTGCGCGCATCGGCACGTTGACCGTTTTGCATCAGAACGCGGGCGAGTTGTTCGTAGGTTTGCGCCGTGAACCCCATTTCTTCAGGTCGCCGCTCTAACCAAGCAAGGCGGTTCTGAACAGACGTATCTGTGTGCTGCGAGAAACCTTCGTAGGTCAGCCCCTCCAAACGGATCGGATAGCTTGCACCCGGCCCTTCTGGTTCATCACGCAAACGCGCACAGCGCGCACCCGAGAGGTTCACAATACCGCGTCCAATCTGATTGTCTTTGAAGAACAAAAGCCCCTCAATCCGCGCGCGCGCAAAAGACAACGCAATATCGCGACCATGCTCTTCTGTCGCTTGAAAAATGCCGCCCGCGCCAAATTCATCTTGCACGGACGTTGCCACGTTGGTCACGAACACATCGTGCTTCGTTGCGAGCGAAAGGAAGAACAACGCACCTTTGCAAGTCAGCGATGTGACCTCGCCTGAATAAGGGTAATTCCCCAAATAAAGCGAACCTTCGACCGTCATGGAAGGCGCAAAAATCGCATCTTGAGTTTGCGAAAGGATGCTGCAATCGACAAGCTGCACATCTCCATTGATATGCGCGCCGGACAGGCTCATCTCGCCACTCATGCGCGTGCCTGCACGTATAAATAATGCGCCATCCAGCACGACATTGTCCGCTGAAAGTCCGGGCAGTTCGCAGCCCGAAAAGATCAACCCGCGCATACGCGCATTCACCAGCTCAAGCACATCCGTAAAATGACACTGCGTGAAGGACAAATCGCAGCTCAAACGCGCGCCTTGCAGGTCCAGCTTTCCAGAAATCCATGCCCCCCTGATCCGAAGTCCCTTGGCCCCTAATCCAGCCTCAGAGAGCAAAAGGTCCCGCAAGAACGATGCTCTGATAAGGTTGTCGTCACTTTCCTTTTCAGGCACGCATCCTTCCCCGAACATAATCCGAGCAGGGCCTGCGCATTCCGCAAGTAGCTTTTGTTCGGCTGGTGTTTGTGCGGTTGGGTTCGGATGCAATGTCATAGCAAAAGAGAAAACACGCCAGCACTTATGTCACAAGTCTCTTTGACGTTTCGTCCGGGCTGACAAACGCGTCTTGCGCGCCCATAGTGCTCACAAATTCAAGAATTGGGAGAACACACATGTCCGACGAAATCGTCATCCTAGACGGCGCACGCACAGCTATTGGCACCTTTGGCGGGGCGCTCGCAAACACCCCACCAATCGAATTGGCAACCATCGCCAGCAAAGCGGCGCTAGAGCGCTCAGGCGTCGAGGGTGCTCAAATCGGCAATGTGGTCTTCGGTCATGTGATCAACACAGAACCGCGCGATATGTATCTGTCTCGCGTGGCTGCGATTGAAGCGGGCATTCCCGATACGACCCCCGCGATGAACGTGAACCGCCTTTGTGGTTCGGGCGCGCAGGCGATTGTCTCTGCGGTTCAATCTTTGATGCTTGGTGATGCAGACTTCGCGCTGGCAGGGGGTGCTGAAAGCATGTCGCGGTCACCATTTATCATCCCTGATCAGCGCTGGGGTGCGAAAATGGGTGATATACGCACGCTCGACATGATGCTTGGCGCTTTGAATTGCCCTTTCGGGACGGGTCACATGGGCGTCACCGCTGAAAACGTTGCGGCTGAGCACGATATCACACGCGCTGCGCAGGATGCTTTCGCCATGGCGAGCCAAACGCGTGCAGCCCATGCAATTGCGAATGGTTACTTCGATAGCCAGATCACACCTGTTCCCGTCAAAGTGAAACGCGATATGGTGGATTTCATGGTTGATGAACATCCTAAGGCGACCTCTGAAGAGGCGCTTTCCGGGTTACGCACGGTCTTTCAAAAAGATGGCACAGTGACGGCTGGCAACGCGTCTGGCATCAACGATGGCGCTGCTGCGATGGTGCTTGCGACTGCTTCTGCCGCTAAGAAGGCTGGATTGAAACCGCGTGCACGTATCTTGGGGTATGCCCATGCCGGCGTGCGTCCTGAGGTGATGGGGATCGGACCGGTGCCTGCGGTCGAGAACTTATTTGCACGCACGGGCCTCAAAGCATCGGACTTTGATGTGGTTGAAAGTAACGAAGCTTTTGCCGCGCAAGCGCTTGCTGTCAACAAAGGTCTTGGCCTTGATCCTGCGAGAGTGAACCCGAATGGCGGTGCGATTGCGCTCGGTCATCCGGTTGGTGCGACAGGTGCGATCATCACGCTCAAAGCACTTTACGAGCTTGAGCGTATCGGTGGCAAACGTGCGCTTATCACGATGTGCATTGGCGGTGGCCAAGGCATCGCTTTGGCAATTGAAACGCTCTGAGCAGGGAAAGATCTTTTTGCAAAAAGATCTGGCAAGAGCCTTTGCAAAGGCTCTTGAACCTAATCCAACCGAATGGTCGCGCGCGCAGCGCGGCCGTCTTTGTCGATAACGGACAATTGCACGAACCCTTCCTCCATCAACGGCAGTTGCGCTTCTCGTGTATGCACACCTGTCAAAATCGGTGCCCCATTGGCCAGCCAAGTAAAAGGTGCGCGTCCGTCCCTCACTTTCACACTGACGCCAACCCCTGTACGCGCCAATCGTGCGCCATCGGGTGGAAACGCCATCTTTGGCGCATCTGGCGGCACTTCAAAAATCGCGCGACGTCCTTTGAAACGGCGCAACGGGTGCGGCAATTCAGCAGTCTCTAACAAAAGCGTTTCGGGCGGTGGCGGCGGGAATGGAACCGCCTGTTGTGACACTAAACCAACAAGCTCGAACAAAATCGGCGCGGCAAGTTCACCGCCAAATGCGCCCGGCACAGGCGTACCATCTGGACGACCAATCCAAACACCCGCAACATAGCGCCCATCAAACCCAATCGCCCACGCATCCCGGTGCCCGTAGGATGTGCCAGTCTTGTATGCGAGCCGCATGTTTGCTGCACCCCTAGGCGGCGCGAGACCCGCTAGGATGTGCGACACCTGCCATGCAGACGCACGCGAAACGAAGTTCCCTTCACTCTCTTCAATCGAGCCTTTTCGCCAATTTAGGGTCTGTTTTTGACCACCTTGTGCGAGACCCGCATAGAGCTGCACCAACCCTTCAAGGGATGTCCCGACACCACCCAAAGCGACCGCCAATCCCGCGTTCCCGCTTGGAAGTTTCGCCGTAACTCCTGCCTTTTTAAGGGCATTCATCAGACGCGCAGGGCCAAGCTCTTCGGTTAGCAAAACCACCGGAATATTGAGCGACAAACGCAACGCTTCATCCACGCGCAGTTCGCCACGAAACGTGCCGTCAAAATTCTGTGGCGCATAGTTTCCGAAAGCAACAGGTCGATCGTTGATCAACGTGCTTGGATGCGCGAGATCTTGATCAAAAGCCAAGCCATAGACCAGCGGTTTCAGCGTTGATCCGGGTGACCGCAGCGCACGAGTCATATCGATAAACCCTTGCCGGGCATCTTTGTCGGAAAACCCGCCTGAGCCCACATGTGCAATGATTTCACCGCTCGTGTGATCCGCCAAAACCATCGCAATAGAGACATGTTCCGCCTGCCCTCGCAGGCTAGACGCCACGAGTTTCTCCGCCTGCTTTTGTAGCTCTGCTTGTAAAGTAAGACGGTGAATAGCACGCTCTGGGTCTTCGCTTCGTGCGCGATCTGAAAGATGCGGCGCATAAGCAGGAAAGCGAAAACGCTTTGCTAAAACAGGCTCTAAATGCGCTGATTGTGCCTCTTCTACGCTGACCGTTTGAGTATCGATAAGCCGATCCAGCAACACTTGGCGCGCTTTATTTGCAGCCTTCAAGTCGACATCAGGACGACGCGCTTCAGGGGCTTGGGGCAGCGCTACCAAAAGCGCGGCTTGCGCAGCAGTTAGACGCCTCGGTTCTTTCCCAAAGTAACTCAAAGAAGCAGCCCGCACCCCTTCAATATTACCTCCAAACGGCGCGAGCGTGAGATAAAGCTGCAAGATCTCGTCCTTGTTCAAGACTTGCTCTAGCCGCAAAGCTACACGTATTTGGCGCAGCTTGCCGTGCCACGCACCCGTGCCGCTTTGCTCCAACAAACGCGCGACCTGCATGGTCAATGTAGACGCGCCAGAAACCACTTTACCCTGTATTAGAGCCTGCTTTGCCGCGCGTAACATTGCCAAAGGATCAACGCCTTGATGCTCAAAAAAGCGTTTGTCCTCATAAGCGATCAGCATATCGAGGTAGCGTTGATCCACTCGGTCCACGCCAACACCTAGACGCCAACGACCATCCTCAACGGTGTAGGCGCGCAAGAGAATATCATCGCGATCCCGCACTTCGACCGAAATTTCAGGTAGAACACTCGGCAAGTCCGTACGTGCAACCCAATCGTCAAGCGCATCGCGCCCCAGCGCCACAAAAAACAGCGCAAAAACGAAAGCGAAAAAGCGCATCGCTTACTCGCTCACAACCAACTGGCCCGTATCACTGCGCGCACGGTATTGCGGACGGTACATGTGCTCAACAGAGGCGGCGGGATGATGGTAAACACCCGGCGACACAGCGCGCACAATGCAGGCGAGCCGCAAGGGTTTTACGCCGCTTGCATCAACAGCAGCAAGAAAGCGATCCGCGCGGAATTCAGAGTGCTGTGCGTTCGCAGGTTTGAGCCATTCAAGCGCACGAATATCGCCACCACGAATTAAGTTGGGATTGTCGATTTCCAGCCCCGCAGGCAGCGGATCGTTGATCATCAAACGCGAGGCACCCTCCTCGAAGGGAATGACCGTAAGCACAGTGACGAGGCGATCCCCTGTTTGCAATGTCAGATCAGTGACAGGTGCACCATCCATCGTGAAGTACTCACGCGTAATCTTGTAGCCGTAACCGCCTTCGTCAGGGGCGATTTCCGGAACCCCAAAAGTGCTAAGCGTGATATCCATCGTGTTGTTCGACGTGTTTGCGATTGCCAAAGATGACGCACCGCTTTTGAAGCGACGGATCAGCGGGCCAGCGCTGACTTCACCATTCACCAAGAGCCCCGAAGCGCTAGGATTCTCCACCAACGCGTGCGCGGCAAGCAAAGCCCATGACGCCTCTTGCGTGGAAAGCGAACGTCCGGCGCGCGCGATACGCTCGGACAGCACAGACGTGTTCACCGTCGCGCTGCCCGCTTCAACCGCAAGGGTCAACAGCCCAGCCGCATCGCGCAAGTTGCTACCAAAGTCAGAACGCCACACGCGTGCCTCGTCGCCCATGCGCGGGACCATCAAGCGTGCAGCACGTGCGAACATCGCATCCGCGCGGGTTTGATCACCGTAAGACGCCAGAGCAGCAGCAAGCTGCGCGGCAGCTAGGGGTGTCGTAAAGGCCTCTGCCTTCACATCAGCGTAGTAGCGTAGATCGCCCATCGACGCGGCACCTTCGCGGGCGAGCACCATGAGGGAATAGGCGACGTCTTCACCGCCCTCATCAAAGTCGGGCGCGTAATTGATACGATTGCGCAAATTATCCATCGCGATGCGGAAGGCGAGCGCAGGAACCTCGTACCCTTGTGCCTTTGCGCGCGACAGGAAGTCACTGACATAAGCATCGAGCCAAAACTCTCCAGAGTCCGGGCGCCATAGGCCAAAGGCACCGTTAGAGGATTGTCGCGTGAGAACCTGCGCAATCGCTTGATCCACACGTTTCTGCACGGTCTGGCGTTCATCAAAACCCATCGCTTTCGCAACTTCATCAAAATAAAGAAGCGGCATGGCTCGAGATGTGATTTGCTCTGTGCATCCGTATGGATAGCGATCAAGTGCTTGTAAAAGACCGGGTGCGTTGAGCTTTGCTAATGGACCAGCGGCGAGAATGGCAGACCCCGTACCCCCTTTGAAACCCGCAAACACGGAATCATCGAGGGTGAAAGTTTCCCCAGCAGCAATGCTCAATTGGCGCACTTCGCTCACCTCAGGATCATTCGCGCGCACGGGCAGGGTTAGGGTCTGCACAAGTTGCTTGCCATCCGGTGTCGTAAGCGCGATGCGCAGCGTGTGATCACCCACAACTGCCGCGCTAATTGGCACTGTTAGTGTCTGTTTTTGGCGATCTTCCAGTGTCAGGCCCGAAGGGATCAGCGTGGCATCCAGCACAATTCCCAAGCTAGAAACATCAAGCCCCATGCGTCCACTTGGACCTGTCGCATGCACGATTTCCAAGAGCATGTTTGATTGATCACCGGGTGCGAGGAACCGCGGCAAAGACGCAGTGACAACCACAGGATCGCGGACCAAAACATCTGCTTCGGCTTGGCCAACGCCCGTGTTCGACCAAGCAACAGCCATCAAGCGCACCGTGCCATTAAAGGCAGGAATATCGAAGCTTGCGGTTGCCTTGCCATCTGCGCCCACCTCAATCGGGCCAGAGAAATAGGCGACCAATTCTTGCGTCGGCGGCGGGCTTGGCAAGCGCAAGCGAGAAGCCGCGTCGCCACCAGAACGCACCTGCCCCATCGCGCCATTCATACCATCAATCAGACGTCCATAGACGTCGCGGATTTCCATACCAAGCCGCCGCTGACCAAAGTAATGCCCTGAGGGATCGGGACTATCGAACGCAGTGAGATTGAGGATGCCGAGGTCCACAGCAGCGAGGGTCACGTAGGCGACCTCACCCGCTTTGATGCCATCCACTTGCAGCGAAACTTCAAGCGCGCCACGCGGCTGAATGGCGTCGGGCGCATCAATGGACACGCTGAGTTGCTTCGCTTCTGGATCAATCTTGGCATAGGACAAACCCAATGCGCGCGCGGGGTTTTGACCCGCTGCCACATCCATCGGACGGATCACATTCGCGGTGACATAAGCGCCAGCACCCCATTCGTCAGTGACAGTCAATGGGATCAGATTTTCGCCCTCGGTGACCTGCACCGTTTCCATGTGGATCACGCGGTTCGACATGACGGTGACCAACGCTGTACCCGCGAAACGCAGCACAAGTCGCAAGGTCGCTGTGTTACCCATTTTGTAGTCAGGCTTGTCGAGGGACAGTTCCAACGTATCGGGCGTGTTCGACGTGTCCGCAGGCGCGTACCAGCCGGCGTAGAAGTCTGTGGAGGAGGCGATGTAGGTGCCGTCCAAACGCTCTACGATCACCTCGTAGCGACCCCAATCCACAGGCGCGCTAATGGTTAATGGCGCGTCGTTCAAAGAGACGATTTCGCTCGCCACGCGTTTGCGCGTCGTGATCGGTTCCCAGTCCCAATTCCCGTAAAGCTGATACCACTGAAGTGGTCCTACTAATTCGGACAGGTTTGTGGCTCAGCTAAGATGTAATCG
>NZ_MLCB01000147.1 GCF_001890925.1 Planktotalea frisia | reverse complement strand
GTCTCGGGCTGCGGGCCCCTGACATTTAGGGCAGTGCCTGTTCTTGCATGAGTTGTATGCGATGTGGTGGTGATCACATTTAGTGCACGCCGCCACATGCCCGCCGAGTGCTTCGGTTCGGCAGGCTTCAATTGAAGACATCACTTTGAGCTGGCTGAGGCTGACATGCCCCGCATTGTCCCGCCGCCACGCAGGGCCGTGCATGCGAAAGATGTCAGCGATCTCCAGCGCGTGTTTTGACACGCGAACCCGTTCGTCAGGTCAGGCCCTTCACATGCTCAAACGGGCTGGTGATATCGCCCAACGTCTTTGTTGCGACGTGGGTGTATCGCGCCGTCGTACTCAGCTTGGAATGCCCGAGCAGAACCTGGATTACTCGCACATCCGTGTTTGCCTCCAACAGATGTGTCGCAAAACTGTGCCGCAGGGTGTGAAGCGTTGCGGGCTTTTTGATCCCGGCCATACGTTTGGCTGATGTAAACGCCCGGTTCAACTGACGAGGCGATATTGGATCGACACGGCTCTGACCGGGAAGCAACCAACCTTGTGGACGGGCCTCGCGCCAATAGTCCCGCAGTAAAACAAGCAAAGATGGTGACAGCATCACATCGTGGTCCTTGCCGCCCTTGCCCCGTTCGACATGGATCAGCATGCGGTCGCTGTCGATGTCTCGGACCTTCAGGTGGGTGACTTCGGATGCGCGCAAACCGCCGCCATAGCCAATGCTCAGGGCCGCGCGGTATTTGAGACCAGGTCCGGGTGCCGCTGCCAGCAGGGCCGACACTTCCTCGACGCT
>NZ_MLCB01000146.1 GCF_001890925.1 Planktotalea frisia | reverse complement strand
TTCGTGAATCATGACGACAAACCAGCATCAAGGCAATTAATGGGTCCTGAGCCTAAGCTTGGATCGTAGACCAAACCGTAGACCAATTTACGCCTGTTGCAGGAACCAGAATGAGACAGTAGCCTTGTTTTATGAGGTTAATGCTTGGCCTTGGTGCCTACTGGCGGAGCCATCCCCGTGTGGGGGCACCATTAAATCACCCAAAGCATTGTAATACCTCACTAATTAGACTTAGTAAGTGAGCCGTAGACCATGCTGGCAACCAAATCTAATAGCTATACGTTCCAAAAGGACGGTATTTGGTATTTCTCCCGTAGAGTTCCTGCTGATTTACGGCGGCATTATCGTACGGGCAGGATTGCTTATTCTTTGAGGACTAAATCCATTAGGGATGCTCGTGTTAGGGCGATGAGTGATGCTGCTAAGTTAGACAGGCATATCGCTAGGATCTAAGTGCAACGTTCGTAAGCGATCCGTTAATTCTTTTGAATATTGAGATTGGGGACGTTCCATACCCGATGGCAGTGCGATTGGCTCCTTAGAGCCCGACGCATGTGTCAGCGCCCAAGCCGACATATCTAATAAAATTGGTACAAGATCTATTGCAGCTGAGCTTAAACAATAAATCTTTCGTTGTGCATGTGCAGGATCATCCTTGAATGATAACAATCCAATGTCAGTCAACCGCTTCAAACGGCCAGCTAGTACGCCAGTAGAAATTCTTTCATTATTATTTGCTAAAATTGACCGAAAGGTTCGTTGATTGCATATGGCAATGTCTCGCAGAACGATTACTGACCAATGGTCAGCTATCACCTCGGCGCATGTTGAAATTGGACAATAGTTTTGTGCTTTTGAAGTAATATTCAATCTAATAGTTTGGTTCATTTTCTGCCCTCCAAATGATCACCAAGTGTCAAAGTTGATAAAATACCACCAAACCATACGAAATTCAAGAGCGGTTTAAGGTTAATGATAGTTATATCTTTGATGTGTGTTTCACTTTCCAAGCTGGTTAAATCTCTGGCTTAACAATCTCGATAAAGGGGACAGTCATGAAAAAGTTTCTAATTAGACGTGAAATGGAAGGCGCAGGGAGCATTCCGAAACATGAATTGAACAATGCAGGTAAAGGTTCGGAAGAAGTTCTGGAGGCGATGCGCTCAGAGGGGAAGAACATCATGCAGGAGCAAAGCTATGTCGTTGGCGATGCTATTTTTTGCATTTACAATTCGGATAGTGAAGATCTCATTAAAGAGCACTCCGAAAGATCGGGTGCTCCTGCCAGTGAGATATCTGAAATTGCTACTGTGATAAAGCACAACACTTCTGTTGTCAGCTAAATCTAAAACTCACCTAATGAATAACACTAACGCTGGGATCGAGACTGCTCCAACAGGATCAAAATGCCCCCGAAAAGGAAACTTATAATGCCAATTGAAGTTAAAAGTTTTGCATCGCACGCAGATGAAGCCAAGGATATGCCAAACGCACGTATGGAAGCGGTAAACGTTCTAGGTCAGCGGGTGATGAAGCTGACGCTGGCACCAGATTGGAAATGGTCCACTGACATCAAGCCAATTGTCGGCACGCCAAGCTGTCAAGCTACGCATACCGGAATCATAGTCGAAGGAACTATTCATTGCGTTTGTGATGACGGTTCAGAAGCCACATATTCTGCTGGTGATGCATATGCGATTTCGCCAAATCATGATGCTTGGTGTGTAGGTGGAAAGCGTGCAGTTGTCTACGAATTCGCTGGAATGTGGGGGGAATAGAGATGTCATTATACCAGAAACTGACGAAAGTTATGAATGATCGAAATGTGGACGATTATGCAAAGCTTCTTCACGAAGATGCCGAGATCATTTTTCACAAATCCGGTAATCAGTTCACTAAAACTGAATGGGTGTCGATGGCCGCCGGTATGATGACTAACCCAAAATTCGTAAACGATGCATCTCGTTGTGTTTATGAGAACGATGAAATTTTAGTTTCACATGATTTCATGTCTTACCCCGACGATACAAAAGAAGCCGTGATGCTGGTTTGCATGATTAAAGACGGGAAAATAATTCGAATGGAAACGGGCGCAACACCGCTTGCTTGACGAGTTATATTAGCAACCGACAGAACAAGATTTTAGAATCTTTGTATCTTAAAATCAAAGGTGGGGCCTATGTATATTGGCCTCACTTTATGTTGCCCGATTTGGAGCCTCAACGATCGAAACTAGCCATCTCGTTAGCGTTCCATGATTATGCCCCAATCCATAAGAAGCACCCACGCCCTGCGTTAGCCAGCCACCAATCTGATCAATCACATCACTGGGACATTCAACTGCCCTGAGCCTGTCTCGCATTGAATGCCTGAAGCCATGAATGGTGTACGCTGGCCCAATCTTTATCTTCAGCCACTTATTCAAGGCAGCACTAGCTGAGTTGGCATTGGTTCTTTCACCATCATTGTAGTTAGGGAATGCAAACTTACTGTTAGCAGGCTGTGCTAGTATACGTTCTGCTGCCCACTTAGCTGAACCTACTAGAGGTATCACCCTTTCACTGCTTGAAGTCTTCAGGGATCGCCAAGGATGAGGCCTGATGTTCACGCAGAGGAGACCATCTTTCTCGATGAAGTCAGACCGTAGCAGCCCCGCACCCTCTGCTAAACGCATCCCTGTGTCAGCTATGAGGGCTATCAGCCATCGCTTCTCATCATCAGCCCTATAGCACTCTGCCTGAACCTTCTTGATGTCTTCAGGCTTAACGGGCAGCCGCTTCTTAACCCTAATACTATGATCGAAATAGACGTTTGAGAAAGGGTTGACGATTGCTAGCCCAAACTCACTCAGGGCTAAGTTTATAACGGCTCTAACTGTCCCAAAGATCCTTGCCACAGAAGCCCCGTTCAGGCCTTTGGCGAATAGATAATCACGGAACTTGGTAGCATCAGACCGAACATAATCGTGGAGGTCTTTCATCCCACAGCAATCAATCAGATAGCCACAAGATCGCCTCACAGCAGCCTCAAAGGTTGGCGGGCGGTCATTGCCCTTCAGGCGCAGATAAACCGCCACAGCAGCCTTAAACGAATGATCATCGCTAGAAGCCTCAGCTGCTGGCTCCTGAACAGCATCAGCGAGTAAGTGCTTTCCGGGTAAATCATCCGAAGAGATACGCAGGATGTGCCAATGCCTGTCTAACTTAGCAGCATCACTCATCGCCCTAACACGAGCATCCCTAATGGATTTAGTCCTCAAAGAATAAGCAATCCTGCCCGTACGATAATGCCGCCGTAAATCAGCAGGAACTCTACGGGAGAAATACCAAATACCGTCCTTTTGGAAGGTATAGCTATTAGATTTGGTTGCCAGCATGGTCTACGGCTCACTTACTAAGTCTAATTAGTGAGGTATTACAATGCTTTACGGTTGGTAGTGGTGCCCCCACACGGACTCGAACCGCGGACCTATTGATTACAAATCAATTGCTCTACCAGCTGAGCTATAGGGGCACTGCGGATGCGAATACAAAGAGACACTCGCGCTCGCAAGAGGGTTTTTCACAAAAATGCAAAAAACTTTTAACGACTGGATCGCGCAAGCAACGCAACTGCGCAAAGTCCGACAAAAATAACTAAAATTGCAGCAGGTGCTGCATCGCCAAGGTTCTCAAGGCTCGCTTGATCATGCACGCGTGTGGCCAATGTGTCATAGTTGAACGGACGCAACAGCAAGGTCGCAGGCAACTCTTTCACGCAATCCACGAACACCAGCAACAAAGACGACAATACAGACGCGCGGATGAGCGGCAAATAGACGGCTCCGAGCACTTGCCCTTTGGTACGCCCCAGCGAGCGGGCGGCCATGGGTAAGCTGGGCGAGACACGCCCCATCGCAGCATCCGCCGCCCCTTGAGCGATCGCAAAGAAACGCACACAATAGGCTAGGATCAATGCGAAGGACGATCCTGTCAGCATCAGGCCAAAGTCTCGGCCAGTCAGCGCCTCTAATCCATCCGCGAGTGCATGATCAAGCATCGCAAGCGGGATAAGAATACCAACAGCCAAAACAGCGCCAGGCGCGGCATAGCCGATGCTCGTCACAGGCATCAACAAACGCGGCAGCGCACGATCAGACAGGCGCACGCCGTAGACCATAAACAAACCAAGACTCACGGTCACAAGCGCCGCAATCCCTGCGACCGTCAATGTGTTGAGCAAAGCACTCAGCAACGCAGGGTCATGCCATCGATCCGCATTATCGAGCGCATGGTTCAAGATCACACTGGCAGGCAACACAAAGCCAATCGCGAAAGGCACAGTACATGCCAAAAAGGCCACAACAGAGCGCCACCCCACAAGGACAGTCTTGTGCATACCGCGGTGGCTACGCCCCAAAGAAAAGAAACGGCTGCGACGGCGGGACAGCTTTTCAAGCGTCACCAAGAGCACAACGAGCAAAAGAACTGTGCTCGCGATTTGCGCGGCACCGCCTGCGTTGTTGCTTTCAAGCCAAACGCTAAAAATGCCGGTGGTTAAGGTTTGGACAGAGAAATAATCCACTGTGCCGAAATCATTGACCGTTTCCATCATCACGATCGCAGTTCCCGCAGCAATCGCGGGGCGCGCCATTGGCAGACCGATGCGGAAAAAGCGGGCAAAGGCCCCTGCCCCGAGCGAACGCGCGACTTCCTCACCGCTGCTGGATTGCTCCCGAAATGCTGCGCGCGCGATCAAGTAAACATAGGGAAACAAGGACGCGCTCAACACCAAGATCGCAGCACCGACCGAGCGGATCTCTGGGAACCAATAGTCTCGCGAGTTGCGCCAGCCAAACATCTCGCGCAGTCCAGTTTGCACGGGTCCTGCATATTCAAGGAAATCGACCAAAGCATAGGCACCCACATAGGCCGGGATAGCCAGCGGCAACAGCAACAGCCACTCAAGCCAGCGCGCGCCAAAAAACTGATAGCGCACGATCATCCATGCTGTGCCCGTTCCGACAATCGCAGCAATACCTCCAACGCTCACCATCAAAACCAACGTGTTCTTGAGATAGCGCGGCAATGTCGTTGAAATCAGATGCGGCCAAATGTTTTCACTTGGGAAAAAAGCAATCCAAATGACCGACAAAATGGGCAAGACAACGATCAACGCAATCAACAACGCGCCAATCGACCAAAAGCTTGGGAACGACGCGCGTTTGGGGGCGGCTGGGATATCAATTGTGCTCATGGCGCGACTTGTGCCGGAAATCGGTTTAACTGTCCAGAAAAGCGCTTATCGTGCGACATCAAAGCAGTTCAGCGAATAGCAGGCACTGATGCAGGTCATACTCCACGCGGGCGCGCATTGTACGGACGACGGCAAACTTCTTAAATCGCTTTTCAAAAATAGAGAAGCGTTTCAAAAACGTGGCATCGCGTTGCCTAAACCGCGCCACTACCGTCAATTGCTCAGTGCCACGGTTAAAGCGCTTTCAAAGCGCGCGGCAGGACCGGATTCGCGCATGGCTTTCCTAGATGCTATTTTGGACATGGACGCAACTGATGTGGACCGCGTCATTATGCACAGTGAAAACTTCTTTTGCGTGCCAAAACTTGGCTTTCACAAAGGTCGCATTTATCCGCAAGCCGGATCGCGTCTGGGGTACATGACTCATCTGTTTGCCGAGGATGAGGTTGAGCTGTTTCTAAGTATTCGCAACCCGGCGACCCATTTGCCTGCAATGTATGCATCAACACCCCATACGCAATTTGTCGAGTTTCTCGATGGTGCAGACCCGCGTGACATCTATTGGTCCGATCTGATCACATCGATCCGCCAAGAGGCCCCAAATGTGCCAATCACGGTTTGGAGCAATGAAGATACGCCATTGATTTGGAGCGAGTTGATGCGCGAGATCGCAGGGCTCGCCGCGAACGAACATATTCTGGGTGGGCACGATCTGCTTGCAGAGATCATGAGCGCCGAAGGGATGAGCCGCTTTCAGAGCTATCGCGAGAGCCATCCCGACATGACAGAGGTCCAAACGCGTCGCGTGATCACCGCATTTCTCGATAAGTTTGCGATTGATGACATGGTCGAGGAAGAAGTGGACCTACCCGGTTGGACAGAGCCACTGGTAGATCAACTCACCGAGCAATACGAAGAAGATATCTTCGAGATTAGCCGCATTCCGGGCGTGACATATCTCAGCCCCTGAAACGTTAGGATACGGGCTTAGCCCTGCATCCCCAGCGCTTCTTTATACATTTCAAGCACGGCTTCTTCTTCGGCAATGTCATCTGGCTCACGCTTGCGCAACGCTATGACCTTGCGAATGACTTTTGTGTCGTATCCACGACCTTTCGCCTCTGCCATCACTTCTTTTTGCTGCTCCGCGATGTCTTTCTTTTCCTGATCAAGGCGTTCAAGACGTTCGATAAATTGGCGCAATTCGTCTGCGGTCACACGGTAGCTGGAATCGCTGGTTACATCTGACATGGGACACTCCGCTTATAGGCTGATTTATATTTTGAAAGATTTGAACTGTCCCTAGCGCCCTGCCCCCGAGGCCGCAAGGGCTTGCGAGCATTGCGCGCGCAGGTTAGGCGATGGGCGAAAACAAAAGCGTAAAGGAAAAAGCGATGGATGGCTTGATTTGGTCTGGTGCGGCTGTGTCACTTTTGGGATTGCTTGGCTTGGTCATGAGTATCATTCGCGTCCAACGCGCACGCAAAGCAGGCCTGAGCGATGACGAGCTGCGTTTGGCTGTGCAAAAGGTCTTGCCGCTGAACCTCGGATCTCTGTTTTTGTCAGTCATCGGCTTGATGATGGTGATTGTTGGTATTTTCCTTGGTTAAATTCTTGCCTGAGGGCCTGTGCAAACCCATATCAAACCTATGTTGAAATTTGCCCCCATTCTTTTGGCCGTCATCTACGGCCTTGCGATGTATCGCTTCTCTGTTTGGCGCACGAGCCGCGAGCTCGACCAGCTCTCAAGTGAGTTGGCTGACCCAAAGCTGCAACCGATCATGAATGCGCTTGCCAAGGCGCTTGATCTGCCACGCGTTCGAGTGAACATCTACGAAATTGAACCGGTCAATGGTCTCGCAGCCCCCGATGGACGGATTTTCATCACGCGCGGGTTTTATAAGAAATTCCTAGACGGCGAAGTTTCCGGTGAAGAACTGGCATCTGTCATCGCGCACGAACTAGGACATGTGGCTCTTGGACATTCACGTCGCCGGATGATCGATTTTTCTGGGCAAAACGCTTTGCGCACTGCGCTTGCCATGGTGATAGGGCGCTTTGTTCCCGGCGTTGGTCCGTGGATTGCAAATACGCTGACGTCTTTGCTGGCGGCCCGTTTGTCGCGCAGTGATGAATATGAAGCAGA
Organism: Planktotalea frisia; assembly: GCF_001890925.1. Classification (GTDB taxonomy): domain Bacteria; phylum Pseudomonadota; class Alphaproteobacteria; order Rhodobacterales; family Rhodobacteraceae; genus Planktotalea; species Planktotalea frisia. Next base: position 25,802 of record NZ_MLCB01000146.1, on the reverse strand, counting down.
TGCTTATGCGGCCGCGCTTTTGACAAAAGCGGGCGTGGGCGTGGCACCGCAAATCTCGCTGTTTCGCAAACTGGATGCGTTGACACAAAGCCAAGCAGGTCGCGCACCCGCGTGGTTGCTGAGCCACCCTAAAACTGATGATCGCATCGCAGCGCTTGAGAAACTAGAAGCGCGTTGGACTTGAGCGCGCGATTTTTCTAGAAAAATCGACCTCACGCCGCAGACAAAGCTTTGCCCAAACGTGGCAGGCGCGCTTTTTTCATCAAGCTCTTCATGCTCCACGTTTTATTTGAAAAAGCATTCGCTTTTTCCAGAACACTCTGCGCAACAGGCCCAATCTTTTCAGGCGAAGCCTGCCAAACTCCCAATAGAAACGCATCTGGGTTTACCCGAGAAAGGCCTTCTTCAGCTAGAATGTCGCTTGGGAAATCTTTGTTGTTCAGCGTCACAATACCATCCGCACCCACGATCACGGCGGCAGCCAGCACATGAATGTCAGACGGATCAGGCAACCAAAACCGTGCTTCTTGATCTGCGTTGTAGCGTACGACAGCTTTGGGAAATGCGGCGTTCAAAAACACCGCTTCCCCCAAAACTTCTTGCGCAGCGCCCTCACCATGTTTGAGCGATGCGCGGCGCCATTCTTCCAAGATACGCTCAGACCAGAACGGTTCAAACGCACCGGCTTTTGCGGCTCCAATCAACATCTCGCGCATGACCGTGGGGTACAAAACGCATGTGTCGAGCAACAGCTTCACAAACGGTAAAACAACGCTTTGAGGTATCCGCTTTCGGCCAATTGCGGCATGAGCGGATGATCCGGTCCTGCAAATCCAGTGTGAATGAGCGATCCTGCGCGTTCTGCGCGACCTATGCCGCGCGTGCACGCAAACCGGAACTTCCCGAGGTCCGCCGCATGCGAGCAAGAACACAGCACCAAATACCCGCCTTCTTTCACCAAAGGAGCGGCCATTTTTGCCAAGCGCTCGTAGGCGCGCAAGCCAACCTCGAGCTTGGCTTTACCAGGCGCAAACGCAGGCGGATCACAGATCACAACATCAAATTGCGCGCCCTCTTGGCCAAGCGCTTCGAGCACATCAAATGCATCCCCTTTGCGCGTCGCAAACCGATCAGAAAACCCGGCCTCTGCCGCGCCCTGCTCAGCCAAAGCAAGTGCAGGCGCAGATCCGTCAACGCACAGCGCTGATGTGGCGCCGCCCGCAAGCGCCGCCAATCCAAAACCACCCACGTGAGAGAAAACATCCAAGACGTCAGCACCTTCGCTCAAACGCGCGGCAAACGCGTGATTGGGTCGTTGATCGTAAAACAAGCCAGTCTTTTGCCCGCCTGTCAGATCAGCCGCATAAGACGCGCCATTCATCGACACCATGATCGGCGCATCGGGAGCATCGCCCAAAAGAACCGTATTCTTATCATCCAGCCCTTCCAAAGAACGCGTGCGACCGGCAGCATTTTTCAGGATGGTGGAAACGCCGGTCACTTGTTGCAAAGCCGCACTCAGCGGTTCGAGCAAAAGCTCGAGCCAAGCAGCGTTTGGTTGCACCACAAGCGCGTCGCCAAAGCGATCTACGACAAGTCCCGGCAGGCCATCGGCCTCTGCGTGGATTAAGCGATAGTTGGGCTGATCAAAAAGACGCGTACGCAATTCCAAAGCGCGTGTGATCTTGCGCTCAAACCAAGCTTGATCAATCTCAACGCTTACATCGCGTTCGATCATCCGTGCGGTGATGCGCGACAAAGGATTGGCCGCGACCAAGCCCATGGGGCGACGCTCTGCATCTTCGAGCACTGCAATCGTACCGGGTACAAGGCTCTTAGAGCGGCGATCAAGCACAAGTTCATTATCATAAACCCAAGGTGCACCGTGGCGAATAGCGCGGGCGTTGGCTTTGGGTTTAAGGCGAAGGACGGGAAAAGGAGACGCTATCATAGCGCCCCCTTACCTATTTGATTGGCTCGTGAAAAGGATCAGTTGCGATTTAGAGCAACAAAGAACCCACGGTTCTCGTCGTTGTAGCCCTCTGGCTCACCGATCTCAGCTGCCAGCACGCCCGCCAAGAAGGTGGTAATGCGGAACTTTTGCGTGTTGCCAAGCGTGTCCGCCTGAATGGCCTCTGTGCCGCGCAGCGCATCAAGGTTTGTCACAACGTGCTCTGCAGGGCGGATTGTCTCACCGGTCACAGGATCAAGAAGCGTGACGTAGAAGTTGATGTTGTGAACGCCGCCTGTGCTGTAGCGCGCTTTTTCGGTCAGACCGTGGAAACGTGTCAACTGAATGTGCATGTGTGCAGGGCGCGCACCTTGCAGATTCGCTGCGGCTTGTTCTGCGCTGTTTTGCAAAATGGCTTCCACTTGCGCATGACGATCGCCAAACAAGTCGCCACGCCAGATGATATCACCGTTGGGGTAATACGTGTTCTTCTCGGAGACTTTCAACGTCTTAGGAACGCTTACCGTGATCCGGGCGATATTCACATCAGGAATGTAGAGGTTGTCACCGGACTTCTTCGCAACACTACTTTGAGTGTTACTTTGCGGCTGCGTCAACGCAGTTGCCTCGTTAGGCGAAGCGCTTACTGCGTTACGTGTTGCGGCTTGTGGACCAGCGCAAGCTGATACGGCGACTGCGGCAAGAGCCAGCATTGCTACACGAATGTTCTTCATCTCGTTCTCCCGACCTTTCTGGCCTTGGTTTTGTAATTTTCTGCAACCAGTAGATGGTAGTGAAGCAGGGCAAAAATGGGGCAGCTCCGTGTTCGGCGCGTGATCTTTGCATGTTCGAAGCATGACTTTTGCGACTTGTTTGATAAGATTAAAGCGTGTGAAAAAAATTGTTGAAAAGCGCTTCGCACCACTCGACGTTAGCGCTAACAATGTATAGAAAGCGGGCAATTCACACCCTTTCGGGCAAGAAACGCATTGTAGGATACGCACCGCCATGAGCTTGCACACAACCATTTCTGACGTCACTGACCGCATTCTAGAGCGTTCGGACGCGCGACGTTCCAAATATATCAGCCACATGCGCGCCGCTGCTGCCGAGGGTCCGCGCCGTGCACATTTGACTTGCGGCAACCAAGCGCACGCATACGCAGCGATGGGCGAAGATCAGCAAACACTGGCTGAAACGCCCGCGCCAAACCTTGGGATCGTGACTGCTTACAACGACATGTTGTCTGCCCATCAACCTTTCGAAAGCTACCCCGCAATTCTAAAAGAAGCGGCGAAGGCAGCGGGCGGCACGGCCCAAGTCGCAGGCGGCGTGCCCGCGATGTGTGACGGCGTCACGCAGGGGCAAACGGGCATGGAGCTATCACTTTTCTCGCGTGACGTAATTGCCCTAGCGGCGGGCATCGGCCTTTCTCACAACACATTCGATGCGGCTGCATATTTGGGTGTCTGTGACAAAATCGTGCCCGGTTTGATTATCGCGGCTGCAACCTTCGGTTACATTCCAGGTATCTTTGTGCCTGCAGGTCCGATGCAATCAGGCCTTCCTAACGATGAAAAAGCACGCGTGCGCAATGAATTTGCCGAAGGTAAAGTGGATCGTGCTGCGCTGATGAAGGCGGAAATGGCTTCTTATCACTCCGCTGGCACTTGCACATTCTATGGAACAGCTAACTCGAACCAGATGTTGATGGAGTTCATGGGCCTGCATTTGCCGGGCTCCTCTTTCGTCAATCCCGGAACCGAACTGCGCGATGCTTTGACCCGCGAAGCCGCGACACGCGCCCTTGCGATCACAGCGCTTGGCAATGACTACCGCCCTGTCTGCGATATCTTGGACGCCAAAGCGTTCGTGAACGGCATCGTTGGCCTAATGGCCACGGGCGGCTCCACCAACCTTGTTTTGCATTTACCTGCCATGGCGCGCGCAGCGGGCGTTGATCTGCGCCTTGAGGATTTCGACGCGATTTCTTCTGTCGTCCCGTTGATGGCAAAGGTCTACCCAAACGGGCTGGCGGATGTGAACCATTTCCACGCCGCAGGTGGCCTGCCCTATATGATCGGGCGTTTGCTTGATGCGGGCTTACTCCATGAGGATGTAAAGACCGTGGCGGGCGACAGCCTTGGTCTGCACGCCCAAGAACCTGCCCTTGATGGCGGTGCGCTGATCTTCCGTGACGGTGCAAAGGACAGTGCGAACGACAAAATTCTGCGCCCTGCGCATGATCCGTTTCAAGCAAGTGGCGGTCTCAAGCAGCTCAAAGGCAACTTGGGTCACGGTATGATGAAAGTCTCTGCAGTGGATCCCGCGCGTCATGTGATCGAGGCCCCTGCCCGTGTGTTTGAAAGCCAAGATGCGGTGAAAGACGCATTTAAGGCAGGTGAGTTCACCTCTGATCTTGTGATCGTCGTGCGCTTCCAAGGTCCAAAGGCCAACGGCATGCCAGAGCTTCACGGCCTCACGCCTGCGTTGTCCGTCACGCAACAACGCGGCATCAACGTCGCTTTGGTTACTGATGGTCGTATGTCAGGTGCGTCAGGCAAGGTCCCATCTTGCATTCACGTCAGCCCAGAGGCGGCTGCGGGTGGTCCACTTTCGCGCATTCAGGATGGTGATATCATCCGCGTCGATGCCACCAACGGTACGCTCGAATGTCTCACCGAAGGCGCGCTCGATCGCGCCCCTGCAACCCCAGACCTAAGCCACAACGGCAACGGTGTGGGTCGCGAATTGTTTGATGTCTTTCGCCAGACTGTTGGCACCGCCGACACTGGCGCTGGCGTCGTCGTATAAGGAACACATGATATGATTACTCCACAACAAGCCAGCGCGCGCGCGTTGGAAATCTGCCAGCTTGCGCCCATCGTACCTGTGTTGGTCGTCGAAGACGCAAGCATTGCGCAGGACTTGGCGCGTGCCTTGGTCGCTGGTGGCTTGCCCGCTTTAGAAGTCACCTTGCGCACCGAAGCGGCCTTGGACGTGATTGCGGAGATGGCCAAGGTTGAAGGCGGCGTCGTTGGGGCTGGTACATTACTCACACCTGCCGATGTCACAGCGGCTGTGGCGGCTGGTGCCAAGTTCGGTGTGTCGCCCGGTGCCACGGATATTTTACTCGATGCTTGCGAAGCCGCTGATCTGCCGCTCCTTCCCGGTGCAGCGACGGCGTCTGAGGCGATGCGTTTGTTAGAGCGCGGTTATACTGTGCAAAAGTTTTTCCCCGCCGAGGCCTCTGGTGGCGCAGCAGCGCTCAAAGCCATCGGCTCGCCCATCCCGCAAATCCGTTTCTGCCCGACAGGTGGCGTCAGCCCGAAGAACGCGAACGATTACTTGAGCTTGTCCAATACGGTATGTGCTGGCGGCAGCTGGGTTTGCCCCAAAGATCTGATCGACGCACGCGATTGGGCTGGCATCGAAGAGCTTGCGCGCGCGGCCTCAAAGCTGAGTGTATGAATCACGAAGGGGCGCGAGTAAGCGCCCCTTTCACGCCTATTCAGCGCCAGACAAACGCAGTTTGCACATCGCGTAGATCAGCAAAAGCACACATGCTCCAGAGGCCAGAACAAACGGTGCGCGCAAAGCCATTTCGCGCCCCCACTCGTCCTCAAACAGTGCAACAATCAAGCCCCCTGCGAGTGCGCCAAGCGGCATGGAGCCCCATCCGAAAAAGCGATAGATACTGTTCACACGCCCCAAAAGCGTGCTTGGAATGCGCCGTTGGCGCCAAGAGACAGTGATCACATTCCACAACATCGACCCAGCCATGACCACAAACAGCGCAATTGGCATCACAATCGCAGTTTCACTCAGCCCAATGCTACCATACCCAATCACCCAAGCCGCTATCGAGAGATAGAGACACATCTGCACGCCAAACATCCGTGTCAAACGCGGTGCCAACAAGCTGCCCGTGATTGCGCCACAAGCGGCGACCGAGAGAATCATGCCATAACTGGCGGCCGAAAGCCCGAGCACATCTTGCGCGAACAAGACCTGCAATGTGATCGTAGCGGTCGCGATAAAGTTTGCGATCCCCAACACAATCGCCAAACGCAGCAAATCCCTATCGCCACGCATAAAGGTGATCCCTTCGAGCAGCGCTTTGATGAAACTTTGAGGGACCCGCATTTGTTCGGGTAAAGTTATCAGCCAAACCAAACCTGCTGCAATCACCAACATCGCCACATCAATACCAAAGGGAACCGCGATACCCGTCGCAATCAAAACACCCGCAAGCGGCGGTCCGATGAATTGGCCTGTCAGTTGTTCTGTGCCCCAAAGCTGACCATTCGCGACCTCTAGGTCTTTCTTATCAACGATTGACGGCAGGATCGTTTGCGCAGCGTTGTCGCGCAGGACCTCGGCAGAGCCAAGCAAGAACGCGAGTCCTGCAAGCAACCAAATCGCATCAGCGGACGGCTCGTTCAACGCCAGAAGCAAAATCGCAAATACGATAGCTGCGCGGAGCAAATCTGCGCGTGCAATCAACTTACGTTGATCGCTGCGGTCAATTATCACGCCCGCAGGCAAAGCAAACAATAGCCACGGCACCCGTCCCGCCGCAGCGACAGCACCGATCGCAACAGGATCGCGAGTCATCAACGTTGCCAACCACGGCAAGGCGAGTAGGATCAGACCATCGCCAAGATTGGTGAGCGCACCAGCGCTAAAGAGCAGCCGATAGTTGCGATTGCGCATAAAAAGGGCTGAAGCCATACGAACACCTATTGCCAAGGAAGACCTTCAGCATGCGCTGCCCAAAACAGGACGTCAAACGCGTTCGCGTTTGGGTGTTTAGTTGATCAAATCGCCAGCGGAAAATCCGCCCACATTACTCAACAGTTTCTTGATGAAGCCAACGTCCTGACCATTGCGCGTGATGCGGCGCGCCAATGGGACAACGGCCCCATCTTCCAGCGTATATCTGCCGATATTGTCGACAATGCCGCCATCCGTAAAGCTAATGGCCACGACTTGGCGCTCGATCACTTCAGGTTTTTGCCACGCAAAATGCTTCACGCGACTGCGTACGTAATAATATCCGCCGTCATTCAGCACACCAGAAGAAGACGGCGTGCCCACCAATTCAGCGACACTATCGCGCGTATCAATGCCGACGGAAATCTGGGATAAGTCTTCTTCTAGAGGGACATAGCCATGATTGCGAAAGCTCGCGGTACAGGCCGCGAGAGAAGCGCATAGCAAAACTGCCACGCTGATTTTACGTATCTTGCCTGCGTATTGCATGAGGTGCCCTCTTGTCTTGGCTTGCTCTGCCTTGTTATCTCGATACGACACGAACGCAGGACGTTCAAGAAAGGAAAATTTCTGACCATGACTGATACACCCGCGTTCCCCGAGTTTGTTTTAGACATCGCAGCACTCGCGCGGCGCAAACGCAGCGTGTTCGAGTTTCGTTTAGACAGCGCTCAACTGACTGCTCTTAAAGACGAATTGGACCTGAGTGGTTTGCGCAAAGTTGTTTTTTCGGGTGCGTTAACACCTGCGGGCAAACATGACTTTGCGTTGAAAGCAGCACTTGGCGCGACGGCGGTGCAGCCTTGCACAATTACGTTAGAGCCCGTGACCACACGCATTGATGAGGACATCGAGCGCCGGTTCGTCGCCGATTTACCCAAACTCACCGACACCACAGAAGAAGACGAATTCGGCGGAACTGCGATGCTGGAGGACGACTCGCTCGAGCCATTGGGTCGCGAGATCGATCTGTGGCGCGTCATGAGCGAAGCGCTCGCGCTTGCCCTGCCCGACTATCCACGCGCTGAGGGTGCCGAGCTTGGCACGCTGAAAGTCACCGAGCCAGGGAAAGAAGCGATGGGTGAAGACGATCTCAAACCCTTCGCAGGGCTCGCAGGCCTCAAAAGCAAACTTGAGGGCAAATCGTGAGCGACGACACCTATCTGATTAAAGCCGCTGAGATTGACGCGATGGAGGGCACCGACAAGGTTCATTTCCTCAACGAGAACGCCAAACGCGTGAATAAATCTTTGGGTGATATGACGGGCCTTACGGGGCTGGGCTTTCACATCATCGAAATCGAGCCGGGCCATGACAGCACGGAACATCACATGCACCATTTCGAGGATGAATGCGTTTATGTGTTAAGTGGCACGGCAACGGCTTATATCGACGAGGAGGCACATCCAGTTGGTGCCGGCGATTTCATCGGGTATCGCAAAGGTGGCGTTGCGCACTCGATCACCAACACAGGGTCTGAAACCTTTCGCTGCATCGTGGTTGGTGAGCGTTTGGCACATGATGTCGGGGATTACACACGCCTTGGCAAGCGCATCTATCGCAATGAAGGGGTGACTTGGAATCTCGTTGATCACGAACATGTGGTTGAAGTGGGCGGCAGTGCTGGCAAGAAGTGACCTCGCGCCGCGCGCATTTTGATAATGTGCTTCCACATGTGGCCCAGACCCATTAGGCAGCCCTATCGTTGTAAAGTCGGGACAGAGCATGGCGCAAAAATCTACCATTTATAAAGTCGAGCTATCCGTATCCGACATGGATCGCCATTATTACGAGACCCACAAGCTCACGGTCGCCAAACATCCCTCTGAAACCGATGAACGCCTTATGGTGCGCCTTTTGGCCTATGCCTTGAATGCGCATGAGCAGCTAGAGTTGACCAAAGGGCTGTCGACGGATGATGAGCCTGACATTTGGCAAAAAAGCCTGAGCGGCGAGTTGGAGCTATGGGTTGCACTTGGCCAACCTAGTGAAAAGGTTGTGCGCCAGTCGTGCGGCAAAGCCGACAAGGTTGTGATTTATTGCTATGGCAGCACCGCTGAGATGTGGTGGGACAAGATCAAGAACAGCACAACCCGTTTCGACAACCTCAGCGTCTTTAACCTTACCGAACAAGCAACCCGCGAACTGGCAGACCTGGCCGGACGCTCGATGAAGATACAGGTCAACATTCAAGAAGGTGACGTAATGCTGAGCGTGGACGACAACATCGTCTACGTCACGCCTGACCAATGGGCGTGACGCAAATCTTTTCGCAAAAGCTTACGCCTGCATCTTCTTACGGCGCTCTTTAATACGCGCATCCGCCTCTTCGGTGCCGTCATGGAACGAGCCGAACAGCTTATCCCACGGCATCTCGAGCGAGCCATAGTTACACTCGAAATAGCGGTGGTGCATTTGGTGATGGAACGTGCCCAGCTTTAGGCGGTTCTCATCCTTGACCAACATCCCCTCAAACCCCGTATGCGTCGTTGCCGCGGTGAGCGTGTAATATTGCAAATGGAACAAAATATGCAGCGGATGCGCACCGACCACAAAGTGGATCAGAACCGTGCCGAGATACATGATATGCTCGATCGGGTGCATAGACAGGCCAGACCACGGACCGACGTTGATATTGCGATGATGCAGCGCGTGTATGTGTTTGTACAGAAACGGGATGTGCAGAATGCGGTGAATCCAGTAGAAATAAAAACTTTCCCACGCAGGTAGCAAAAAGAAGATCGCAACGAACCAGACGGGGTTCGCGGCCCAGGTCAGCATCGGCACATAGCCGTTGCTCAGACACCAGAGCATCAACACTTCATAAGCGGTCCAAAAGCCGACACCACTACCGAGCGTCCAGAACATATTGTCCCTGATTTGCCCACCGAGCGTGAATTGCTTGCCATTCTTCATCAAAGGGCGCGGGTCGTACTTCAGTGCTGTGCCCTGTTTGGAATAGCTATAAAAATATAGGTGCAAGCCCCCCGCAACGAGACACATAAGCACCATGTTGCGCACCCACAGCTCGAAAACCCACCCAAAGGCGAGCGTTTGCGTGACCTCAAGGCTCGGCTGAAACCAGATGTAGGAAACGCAGGCAAAGCCCAAAATGATCAGCTTTTCGGTGACCAGGAACCAAGAACTCCAGAACCAGTTTGCAATGTCCACAGGCTTTGGCGGCCAGCGAAACACAGGCGAGACCTGCAAAGGAACATCAGGTGTGTGATTCCACCCTTTGAGCGGTGTGTTGGGCATTTGCGACTCTTTCAATGCGCGCGATCTAAAAGAATCACTGCTTTCCTTCTAGCCCAACATTGGTCATATCGTTGGTGCCGGGGATCTTCATTTCAAACGTCTCTGTAACGCTTGTGTAGTCATAATACCCCAAGCGCGCCAATGGTCGAATGCGCGGAATGTCGAGCTTGCCCTCGGACGTGACCACATCGTCCTTCACATGAATACGCGCAACTTCGCCGTAGACCACATCGACCCAACCGTGATTGGAGCTTCCGCGCAAGCGATGCGTGCTCAGATATTTACATTCAAACTGTGCAGGGCTTTCCAACACACGTGGGCCAGGTGCATCGACACAAGGCGCGGCGGTGACGCCGGCATGCACGAACTCATCCACCTCAGGGCCGACTTCCATCGCAGAGAGATTGACCGCTTCGCGCAAATCATACGTCGCCATGTTCCACACGAACCAACCCGTCTCTTCCGCGTTGATCACCGTATGCTTGCGCTGCCCGTTTGAGAGCTGATTGGCCGCAAACATCACCATTGGTGGATCAAACGTCAGGTTCTGCCATTGCGAATACGGCGCAAGATTCGCGACACCATCGCGGCTGACCGTGCTGAGCCACCCAATCGGGCGCGGCACGGTACAAGATTTGAACGGAGCATAAGGTAGCGGGCATGTGTCAGACCTTGGATCATAGTGCATGAAAGTTCTCCGTCTAATTTCAATCCATGTGAGTACGACATCACGCTTCCACGGTGTCGCGCATGGATCAAGTCTTTTGAGACGACACGCCGAGCCAAGCAAAGATGACTTTTGCACTAAATAACGCTACGCTCGAACACAACCGCGCATGCGCCCAGATCTTTGAGGACACTCACATGAAGCACTTCCCTCTGCCCCTTGCCCTTATATTTTGCGCAAGTGTCGCTCAGTCCGAAACCTGTCAGGATCAATTTACAGCTTTGCTGATAAAGGGGAACCAAGGCGTAGGCCCCACCCGAATGCACATCACGCAAGAGATCGTGGGCGTGCGCACAAGCATCACCCATCATTACGACAACTGCGATGGCAACGGGATGAGCGAAGCGGTAGATCCTGAGAGCGATCCCTGGACGCTCTTTGCGAATGACAAAATGTATATGTCGCATGACAAAGGCACGACTTGGGGATTCGTCACTGATTTTGACGGCGAAAAGGGTCGCGCTGACCACAAGCTCGCGATGTCCAAAGATGCTCAGACCGCGCGTGATGTGACTTGTAGCCAAGACCAGTTGAACAATGCGAACAACGATGTGGTTGAAGGCCCATACACATCCACAATGCTTGCAGGTGCCGAAGTATACGAAAAGTTCTGGATCGACCAAGAAACTGGCTTCATCGCGCAATCCTACAGACACGTTAAAAGCGTCGGGTTCGAGACAAAAACCACCCAAGTGGTCACGCTCAACCCAGACTTTGTCATGCCCAAACCCGAGTAAGCACTGAGCACGCAAAGAATCGCTTGCGAAACACGGTTTCTTCCCTATTTTCGCGCGCTCTAGCGAATTTAGGGTTGGACAGGCGGCGAGACCTCGCATATGTGCCTGCTAGACCCGAATAACGGCCCCCTTGGCCCCGAACATTGATAGGTTGCGACATGGCTGTCCAGCAGAACAAAGTATCCAAATCGCGCCGCAACAATCGTCGCGCGCATGACTCGCTGGTTGCAGCGAACCCGAACGAGTGCTCTAACTGTGGTGAGCTGAAGCGCCCACATCACGTGTGTCCGTCCTGCGGTCACTACGCGAACAAAGAAATCGTCGCGCAAGCAGACGAGATCGATCTGGACGAAGACGCGGCATAACTGATCCGCGAGGTACGTTTAAATGACTGTGTCCACTGATCAAATCGGTGATTTGGCGCGCACGCATGGCAAACGTATTATTTTATCTATCGATGCTATGGGCGGCGATGAGGGGCCGGCAGCGATTGTTGCCGGTATTTCTCGTTCTGCGTCCAAAAACCCAGATCTTGGCTTTATCGTACACGGTCCTGCTTCAACGCTAGAACCGCTACTTGCCAAACGCAAAAACCTTGCTGGTTTGTGCGAAGTGCGCGACGTGCCTGATGTTGTCAAAATGACGGACAAACCCAGCCAGACACTGCGCAGCGGCAAAAACACCTCCATGTGGTCCGCAGTAGAAGCCGTGCGCAGTGGTGAAGCCGCAGCTTGTGTGTCTTGTGGCAACACAGGTGCGCTGATGGCGATGAGCATGATCCGCTTGCGCAAACTGCCCGGTGTGAACCGCCCTGCGATCGGTATTTTGTGGCCTTCCCGCTCGGTGCATGGCTTTAACGTTATGCTTGATGTGGGCGCTGATATTCGCGCGGATGCCACCGACTTGTTGCAATACGCATTGATGGGTGTTTCTTACGCCCGCAACGGCCTTAACATCGAGCGCCCACGCGTCGGGTTGCTAAACGTTGGTACAGAAGAGCACAAAGGTCGCAACGAGCTTCATGAAGCGGGCGAATTGATCGAAGGCCAAGCCGAAGCAGCCGATTTCGAATACGTTGGTTTCGTTGAGGGTGGCGACATTCCCGGGGATCGCGCTGACGTTATTGTCACCGATGGTTTCACAGGCAATGTCGCGCTCAAAACCGGCGAAGGCACGGCGAGCCTGATCGGGGATCGTCTGAAAGAAGCCTTTAACTATTCGCTTTTGTCCAAATTTGCCGCCCTCCTCGCGCTGACATCGCTTAAACGTCTGCGCCAACGGATCGATCCACGTCGCGTTAATGGCGGTGTTTTCCTTGGATTGAACGGCACGGTTGTAAAATCCCATGGCTCCGCAGATGCAACGGGTGTGGATGCAGCAATTAACCTTGCGTTTAGACTTGCACAGTCCGGCTTTTCCGACAGACTGGCGAAACGGATCGCAGCGAGCACAACAGCCGCCGCAAAAAGCATCGCCGAGGAGAGCTGAGGCCAATGATACGCGCACAGATAAAAGGCGTCGGGCATTATCTTCCCGAAAACGTCGTGCCAAACTCTCATTTCGAAAAAACGCTTGAGACAAGCAATGAATGGATTATTTCGCGCTCAGGCATTGAACGACGCCATTTCGCTGCTGAGGGTGAAACCACATCGAATCTCGCAGCAAACGCCGCACGCGCGGCCCTTGCGGATGCAGGATTGGACGCAAGTGATCTTGATGCGCTAATTGTTGCGACGTCGACACCTGACCTGACTTTTCCCTCTGTGGCGACCATGGTGCAGCACCAAATCGGCATGAAGGGTGGATTTGCCTTTGACATCCAAGCCGTTTGCGCGGGTTTCATTTTTGCGCTCGCCAATGCCAACGCTTTGATCGTGGCTGGCACGGCGAGACGTGTGATGGTCATCGGTGCAGAAACATTCAGCCGGATCATGGATTGGACAGACCGCGGCACTTGCGTGCTTTTTGGCGATGGCGCTGGTGCGTTGATCCTTGAGGCAAGCGATGGTGACGGAACGTCCGCTGATCGCGGTGTCCTCTCAACGGATCTCAATTCTGACGGCACCTACCGCGACATCCTTTATGTCGATGGTGGTGTTTCAACGAAAACAACAGGTTACCTGCGCATGGAGGGCAAAGAAGTCTTCCGTCACGCGGTCGAAAAGCTGGTCGCAACGGCGCATACGGCGATGGACAAAGCCGGCGTCACTTCTGACGAAGTTGACTGGGTCGTACCCCATCAAGCCAATATTCGTATCATCAAAGGCACGGCCAAAAAGATGAATGTGCCGATGGAAAATGTGATCGTGACGGTTCAGGATCACGGCAACACCTCTGCCGCATCGATTCCCTTGGCGCTTTCCGTGGGTAAATCTCAAGGCAAGCTTAAAACCGGCGATTTGGTTGTGACCGAAGCAATTGGCGGCGGTCTCGCATGGGGCGCTGTGGTTTTACGCTGGTAAACCTTTGAAAGTGCGCGCTTTCCGCGACGCTGTTTCTGATCTGTCCCTTGACTCAAATTTCGCAATGCTTCTAAAGTGACGTAACGGCCTCGGGGGGCAAATATGACTGAAAAGACTTTGACGCGGATGGACCTCAGCGAAGCAGTGTTTCGCGAAGTGGGATTGTCACGCAATGAATCCGCGGAACTGGTGGAAAACATCCTGACGCATCTCTCGGATGCTTTAGTAGCTGGCGAGCAAGTTAAGATATCTTCTTTCGGGACGTTCAGCGTACGCGACAAAGCAGCGCGCGTCGGACGCAACCCTAAGACAGGTCAGGAAGTCCCGATCAAACCACGCCGTGTTTTGACATTCCGCCCGTCTCATCTGATGAAAGACCGCGTTGCAGAGGGCAACAAGCGTTAAGCAAATCAGGAGCAGGCCCTAGATGTCAAAGTCCAAGGACGCATTCCGCACGATCAGCGAAGTCGCCGATTGGCTCGAGACCCCAGCTCATGTGTTGCGGTTTTGGGAAAGCAAATTCACGCATGTAAAGCCTGTGAAACGTGCCGGTGGTCGACGTTACTATCGTCCTGCGGATATGAAACTGCTCGGCGGGATCAAAAAACTACTGCATGACGATGGTCTGACAATAAAGGGCGCGCAAAAACTGCTGCGTGAACATGGCGTGAAACACGTCGCGGCCTTGTCTCAACCCTTGGACGAAGATCTGCTCGACGAGGACGAGTTCATCGAAGAAGCGGCGTATGAGCCGGATGCTCAGGCAGAACCAATGCCCGAACCAGAAGCAAAAGTGCTCTCGTTCCCGCCACGCACAGATCCCCAAGAAACAACACCAGAAGTCACAAGCGCGAGCGCGCCAACGCCGCAAACATCGGGGGTTGAACCCGCTGACGTGGCAGATGAGGCTTCTCAACCGCCTGAAAGCAACGTGCCTGACGCGCCAGCACCTGTTGTTGAGGCAGAGCCGAGCGAAACGCCCGCCTTTGGCGGCGACGCCCTGCCCGCTTTCATGCGCCGCGCTCCTGCGCCCACGCCATCTGAAGAGCCGAAGTTTGAAGCGCCGCAGTTTGAAACGCCAAGTGAGCCCGTTGTTGCCGAACAGGATGATGCGCCTACAACATTAACGATCAACCCAGTTGCACGGTTTGAACCTGTTGATCCGCCCGAAGAGCTTGAGAGCGCGGCTGAAGAAACGTCTCAAGTTGAGGAAACTCCGCAAGTTGAAGACGATAAGCCGGCAAACCCCATCATCTCGCATCGCATGACGCAAGATGCCCCTCCTTCGACAACCGAACCCATTTTTGAGACAACACAGTCAGATAGTCCCGAAGCGGCAACAGCAACAGAACCTGCTGAAGATCAAACCCCAGCACCCATCGCATACGATGTGGCCTCGATTGCGAAAGTCGTTCCTGAATTGAACAGCTATTCCGCCCCAGCGGGTGTTCTATCGGCCCTGCCCGGTGCACGAAAACTCTCGCCAGAGTTGGCTGGCGCCCTCAGCGCGCAACTTGACGCGCTTCGCGATCTACGCACGCGTATGCAAAACCATTAAGCGCGCATTTTGCTCTTGCTCCTGTGCATAGTTCCAGTAAACACCTGTTCATCAGGCGTCGGGCTATGGCGCAGCCTGGTAGCGCGTCCGTCTGGGGGACGGAAGGTCGCAGGTTCGAGTCCTGCTAGCCCGACCATTTACACTTTGCCTGCCGATCCGTTCAGTTTCTGCCCCCCACGGATCACTCAAACGAGCACGCAGCAGGCCACCGGAGACACGTCATGACAGGTGTTCTACCCAGCCAGCGACTTGAGCAGATGATCAGCAACGGTCAAATCAGCGGTGCACCTGCGATAATTCCTGAACAAATTCAGCCCGCGAGCCTTGATTTGCGCCTTGGAAACATTGCCTACCGAGTGCGCGCATCGTTCTTGGCAGGACATGATCGTCGCGTTGAGGACCGTCTTAAAGAATTTGAAATGCATCAGATTGATCTGACAGATGGTGCGGTCCTTGAGAAAGGGTGCGTCTATGTCGTGCCTTTGATGGAGAGCCTTGATCTGCCTGATGGTTTGCAAGCAGTTGCGAATGCCAAAAGCTCTACGGGTCGACTTGATCTGCTTACGCGCACAATCACCGATGGCGGCGCCGAGTTTGATCGTATTGCACCGGGATATACAGGTCCGCTCTATGCCGAGATTTGTCCGCGTTCGTTTTCTGTATTGGTGCGACCTGGAATGCGGTTGAACCAAATTCGCTTTCGCGAAGGGCAAGCCGTGCTGGATGACGCTGCATTGCGCGCGCTGCATACGAGCGATGTTTTGGTGAATGGCGAGGCTCTGATTGATGACGGCTTAGGCTTTTCCGTCGATTTGAATCTCGACAGTACCGACCTTGTTGGCTACCGCGCCAAGCCACACACGGGTGTGATTGATCTCGATAACATCGGCTATTACGACCCTGCTGAATATTGGGAAGAGGTCCGCTGTAAGGATGGGCAAATCATCCTTGATCCCGGTGCTTTCTACATCCTAGTGAGCCGCGAAGCTGTCCATATCCCCCCCGCCTATGCCGCTGAAATGGCTCCTTATTTGGCGATGGTTGGAGAATTTCGTGTGCATTATGCAGGCTTCTTTGATCCCGGTTTCGGGCACTCAGCGGCGGGTGGCACAGGCTCACGCGGTGTTCTCGAAGTACGCTGTCACGAAGCACCGTTTGTGTTAGAACATGGACAAGTCGTCGGGCGTTTGGTGTATGAACGTATGTCTGAAATCCCGCAGCAATTATACGGGTCTGGCATAGCGTCAAATTACCAAGGGCAAGGGTTGAAACTGTCCAAACATTTCGCCGCACCCGCTTAAATTAGATGCTCTTCCAAAAGAGATTTCTGCCTCCGGCGGGGATATTTTAAAAGAGAGGAAGCCAGTCGCTGAAATCGTCAAACTGCGGCCTGAAATACGCGGTCATGCGGCCTTCAATCGGCGCAGTTTGCCCGTCTTCCCACGGTGACATGCCATGCAAAATATGGCGATCTAGCAAAACAGATTGGCCAAACGTTAACGCTACATCCACAGGCGCAATGCTCTCGAACACCTCCGCGCGCGCAGCTTTGTAAGCCTCTGTCAGATCAGGCCCCAAACCGAGTGCGCGCGCCAATGCGGGGCCCATGATCCGATGACTGCCGGGCCAAACTTTGAGCGGTGCAGCATCGCTTTCATTGAGCGAAATCCCAATTATAAACGCATGCGGTTCGCGCAAATAGCGTTTGCCGTCCTCGAGCAGCAGACCATCCACATGCGCCGCAGCACGATATACTCTGAAACGGTGATTAGCATCGCTCTGGTTTTTGTCCTGCTTCGGATAACCTTCATAAACGACGGAAATTTGCGCTTTATGCCAATGGGTTGGCGACACAATGTGATCTTTCCAAGGGCCTTTGAGCGGCACATTAGAAATCGATCCATCGGGATCATTTGGCAGAGCATCCACACCCACAAACCAAGTGTTTTGGTGGCGCAACCACAATGCTCGTTGCGCTGGGTCTTTGGTCACGTCACAGGCAACTTTGTGCGCAGCGCCTGCCCAAGCGCGCGTCTCTTCCGTGGCCTCGAATACGTGGTATCCGGCTTTGTCCAGTTCGCTCAAAACCCGAGCGCCTTGCGCAGCATATTTAGCGCAACCAAAGTCAAAAACACACCAAACGCTTTCTTGAGCGGCCCTGCATCCATCGCATGCGCCAGCTTCACGCCCCAAGGCGCGGTCACCAACGTCATCGCGATAACGACGACGAACGCGACCAGATTCACCGCCCCGATTGTGAAAGGCGGGCGCGATGTGGGATCAATGGGTACGAAAAGAAAGCCAATCACAGCAGGCACCGCGATCAGCACGCCAAAGCCCGCAGCTGTCGCAACAGCGCGGTGAATTGCGACACCGTGTAGGGACATGAAAGGCACGCCAAAGCTACCGCCGCCAATCCCCATAAGTACGGACATAAAGCCAAGGATTGGAGAAGACATCATACGTTTAGCCCCAGTTGGCATTGCGCCAGACACGCGCCAAGACGATTTGCCCAGCGCCATGTAAAGCCCTACGATCAATGCCAATATTCCAAAGATCATCTGCAAAGCACCAGACCGCAAGCTGGCCGCGACCAACACGCCCAGCGCCGCGCCGATAACAATACCAGGTGCCCAAGTGCGCAAGATATCCCAATCCACAGCGCCCTTTTTGTTGTGGCTCATGACCGAGCGCACAGAGGTCACGATGATCGTGGCCAGCGACGTGGCAAGGCAAAGCTGCATCAACTGCGGTCCTTCAAAGCCCAGCGCGCCGAACACGTAAAAGAACGCAGGCACCAGAACGATGCCACCGCCGACACCAAGTAAGCCCGCAAGGACGCCTGCAACTGCCCCTGTGATCAGCAAAAGGACCAGCATTTGGATCAACAGCATCGGGTCAGACATGTTTGGGTCCTTTCGTTAAACTTTGAGTACAAAAGCCAGAAAGGAAGACCCTTAGCAAGCCGCAACCTAAGCCGCGGGGCGCGCAGCGTGCATCATTTCAATGGCATCAACCACAGTATGAGAACCAGCGTCAGACTTGTGGGCGTTTTCTGATAGATGACGTTTCCAATGGCGCGCACCGGGCTTGCCCGCGAATATCCCAAGCATGTGGCGCGTCACTTGGCCAAGTTTGCCGCCCTCAGCGATATGCGCGTCAATATAGGGCAACATAGCCATCACAATGTCTTCGCGTGTGCGCTCAAGTTTGGGTGCGCCGAAAATCATATGATCCGCGTCCATCAGAATGTCGCCAGGTTGATGATACGCTGCGCGCCCAATCATCACACCGTCCATCCCCCGATCCAGCGCGGCTTTAGCATCCGCAAGGGTCGTAACCCCCCCATTGAGACTGAGATGCAGTGCAGGAAAAAGCCCCTTCATTTGCTGCACCAATTCATAGTCGAGTGGTGGAATATCACGGTTCTCTTTTGGGCTGAGCCCTTGCAGCCACGCTTTGCGCGCATGGATGGTGAAGCGTCCAACCCCTGCCCCAGCAACACGCGCGATGAATTCTGGCAACACGTCGCTTGGCTCTTGATCATCCACGCCGATGCGGCATTTGACGGTCACTTCTACAGGCGAGGCTTTGATCATCGCTGCGCAGCATTCTGCCACCAGCTTGGGGTCGCGCATCAGGATGGCGCCGAACGCGCCGTTTTGCACACGGTCCGACGGACACCCCACGTTTAGGTTAATCTCTGCATAGCCCGCTTGTGCGCCCAAACGCGCGGCTTCTGCCAACTCGGCTGGATCAGAGCCACCTAGCTGCAAAGCGACGGGCTGCTCCGCTTGCGAATAGCGCAACAAATGCGTCGCATTCCCACGCACCAACGCTGGCGATGTCACCATCTCTGTATAGAGCAACGCTTGCTTGGACATGAGGCGATGGAAAAAACGACAATGCCTATCGGTCCACTCCATCATGGGCGCGACGGATAATCGCGCGGCCCTTGAAACACTAGCTTTTTCTCTTTCTATCAATTGTTTTTTCTCATTTTCTAGTTTCTCAATAGCGCCCCAATAGCGCCTAAATTGTCGCCAATTGCAGACGGATTGCAAACAAATCGCAAACTGTTTACGATTGTGCAAACACCGATCCAGGATTGTTTGCACAAGGAACTGCCCGTTGGCCTCTATATTTGAAACGCGTCCAGGCTACTATACAGCACAAGTAAACGCTGGGGGGAAACGAAAATCCAAATCCTTCCGCAGCAAGACAGAGGCAAAGCGCTGGGCGCGTCAGTTTGAGGCCGCGCTGGATGATGGGAAGCGCCCTGACCGTGACGCTACCTTTGGCCAGTTGGCCGAAGAATACCTAACACACCTGACCGAGACGAAAGCACCGTCCCGTTCCAAGATGGCCGCTATCCGCATTATCTGTGAGTACATAGGGCGCGTTCCTACCGGCGCGATGGACGTTGGCACATTCCGAGACTTTGCCAAGCAAAGGCGCAACGGTGGTGCTGGCCCAGCTACGATCCTGATGGACCTGTCCTATATCGGTTCCATCCTGCGCCACGGCGGGGCGCTGGCCGATGTGGATACGTCACGGGCCGTTGCGGCTCTGGCCAGTGCGAGGGCAGTCTTAGGGGCATCTGGGGCTATTGCGCGGCCAGAAGAGCGCAAGCGTCGGCCCACCGATGCCGAATTGATAGGCTTGCGCGACTTTTGGGCGAAGAGACTGCGTGGCCTGCCTATATGGGACATCGTGCAGTTTGCCATTGCCAGCGGGATGCGGCTATCCGAGATAACGCGACTGCGTTGGGATGATCTGGACGAAACCCGCAAGACAATCACCATCAGAGACCGCAAGCACCCACGAGCCAAGAAGGGCAATGACCAGACTGTGCCGTTGCTTGCTGGCCCTGTGACTATCGACAGCGCTGTCATCGACCCTCTGGCTATCATCCAAGACCAACGCCAAGACGGTGACCGCATATTCCCATATGACCCTGCCACAATATCAACATCCTTCACCCGTGCGGTGGCCTCATGCGGGATTGCCGACTTACGCTTCCACGACCTTCGCCACGATGCTGCGTCACGACTATTCGAAGCTGGCTACCAGATAGAGCAAGTGGCCCTTGTGACAGGCCATAGGGATTGGAACATGCTGCGCCGTTACACACAGCTACAACCGGAAAGCCTGCACCGTGATTGAGATAGAGGAGGCCAAGTACGCTATCAGCGTTGCCCGTGAATACGCCGATGAAAAAAGGTATGACGCCTGCGTTAAGGTGTTGGAAGAACTACTTGGCACGTTCCCACAGCACTATCGCTTTGGCCGTCACGTTGCGTTGGCCTTAGGGGCACCCGATTGGGATGTGGATTGGCGGGGCGTTGAGGACGAGATTGTTCTGGCAATTGATGCGCAGATCATCGCCGAGATGCACCGGCGCGATAAGGTGACTGCTGACAACCGCGCCAAAGCCCGAAAACCCCGCACCAGCAAATACGCGTGGATGCAGGAAATAGCGAAGGAACTTTTCAATTCCAGACCGAACACCAGCGACAACCATCTTGCTTTTCTAGTCTTGGACCGCATTCAGACCGAGACAGAAAACGCCGACGACCTGCCCTCTGATCGTACTGTCCGAGGATGGATAAAAAAGCTTCGCACCGCGTAACGATTTCTGGAAATTAGCCGCGGCTAAGCGGGCGACAGACCAAAAAAACTGCTTTTAATGAGTAACCATCACCACAACGGAGATGGTTGCCATGAACGTAAGAATTGAAGACCTTGAGTGGGTAAAATTACCTGCTACCACACGCGCCGAGTTGCTGATGGCCGGCGTTCCTTTTCCCACTGAAACAACTGAAGAGCGGCGTTGTCGCGTCAAGGCATCGCTGGACTTGCTGGACGATGGCGACCTGCAAGCATTGGCTGATGTGACAGCGGACACACTGGCTAAGAAGCGTGTTGACGGTACTGGGCCACGTCCTGTCCGCGTCCTACGCAGCGTGTTCTATCACGTTGACGATGTCCGCGAATGGGTGTTGCGCCATCGCGACTCGCTGGTTGAAAAGAAGGGGCAACGCAAATGATGGATCATGCACGTCGATTCACTCGCCCGCTTTTGACCCTGATCACTGATCATGGATGCGCCTTTGCGGATATCCTAGCGACCCGCGCCGAACAGGATCCAGCCTTGGCCGATCACATGTTGGCCGCGCTGGCGGATCTAGAGGCCGCGTTTCCGGATCTGGCCGTTGATGGCGCACCGCAACCGGTTTTCGCACAAAAATAAAATCCGCCCGCAGGCAGGCGCGGACGGGCAAAGGTATCAATACGGTCGGGCAGATCGTGGGGTATCATAGCACCGCTTTGCGCCTTGGGCAAACGCTTTGAGGCATTTTGAAATGAACACAGCTACGCTTTCCATAATTACCGCGATCAAACCGACACGGCTTTCCAAGGGGTTTTCATTGGGCGCAGGTGGCGATCTACTAAAGCAAGCCGGCGGCAACCTATCGCAAGGTAAGGTCGAGACACGTGAACTTTCAACACTGGCAGACTTAGGGGCGATCCTGCAAAGCCTGACACCGGCGCAGGCGCTTGTCTATAGCGCGCCAAAAAACGCAGCGACCAAAGTGATGACCCGCAAGGCGTTTGCCGATGCAGGCAAGCCGCAGGGGGCAACAACGCGGACCAACGACGCCTTTGCATGGCCGCAGGGTGCAGGTGTGCTGATGTTGGACTATGACCCCGCCGCTGATTGTGAGGCGCTCGATCGGGATAGCCTTGTGCAAGCGATCGGAAAGGCCGCGCCCGGTCTGCTCGATGCTGGCCTATTGTGGTGGCCGTCTGCATCCTCTTGTATCTGGCAAGGCGAAAAGGAGTTGCGCGGCATTCAGGGGCAGCGGGTTTATATGCTACTGCAGGACGCTGCCGACATCCCCCGCGCAGGACAGGCGCTTGTGGATCGGCTTTGGCTCGCTGGTCATGGTCACATCGAAATCAGTAAGTCAGGGGCGATGCTGGAGCGAACCCTAGTCGATGCATCCGTGTGGCAGCAATCACGGCTAGACTTTGCAGGCGGGGCGGCTTGTGGTGCAGGTCTGGAACAACGCCGGGGCGATCCTGTCTTGATCAATGCCGATGCATTGCCAACCGACACGCGCGCTGCTTTGCCTGACCTGACAGCGCAAGAAAGCGACCAACTTTCCGCGATAAAAAGTGACGCAAAGGGCGCGGCGCAGCCTGACGCCGAAGAAGTCAAAGAAAGTTGGGTGGCCAAACGCGTCAAAGAGATTACGAAGCTGACAGATCAAGATGACAAAGAGGCGATCGAACGCGCAGAAAAAAGTGCGCGGCGGGCATTGGAGACAGGCAACCTTGCGGGCGACTTTGTGGTGCAAGTTGAACATGATGGAAGATTAACAAGCGTCACAGTCGGGGATCTGCTGGACAATCGCAACAAATACCACGGATGCATAACCCGCGATCCGATCGAGCCTGATTATGACGGCGGGCGAACGGTTGGCCGCTTGTATCTTATGCAGGCGCGCCCGTCGCTGCATAGTTTTGCGCATGGCGGGAAAACATATCGACTGCAACGCGCACCCGCGCGGGTGGAATTGGTGAAGGGCCACACGTCCGAAGCCGCGACCGCCACGATCGAACTAATGCGCCGAGATCCGGTGACCTATGATTTTGGGGGGCAGCTTGCGCTTGCCGAGGATGGCCGCTTGCATCCGCTTTGCGAAGCGGGCTTAGCGCACCATCTTGGGAACACGACCCAATTTTGGAAATACGTGCAGCAAGGCGATTTTGTTGTGTTAGTTGACAGTGACCCGCCGCCCGGACTGCTGAAACAAGTCATTGCACAGGGCGAAAGGCGCAAGCTGAAGCCGATCGAGGGCGTGATCACGGCACCAACGATCCGGCGTGATGGATCGGCGCTCACAAGCCTCGGCTATGACGTGGAAACGCGCTTGCTCTTTGATCCGCTTGGCGAGGATGTGCCCGAGGTGCCGGACAATCCGACGCTAGATGATGCAAAGCGTGCGCTAGAAACGCTGTTGCATCCCTTTGCAACCTTTCCCTTTGTGGATGCATCGGCAAAGGGCGCGCTGCTGGCGGCGATCCTGACAGCGGTCACACGCCCGGTTTTGCCGACCGCACCCGCGATAGCGTTTGATGCACCCATTCAAGGATCGGGCAAGACGCTGCTGGCGAGCTGCGTGGGAGCGTTGATCGAAGGACGCGCGCCGGACGTATGGCCGCACACGCAAGGGCGCGATGATGAGGAAACGCGGAAGCGGCTGTTTACGGCACTGCGGACAGGCGGCAAGGCGCTTGTTTGGGACAACGTGATCGGCATTTTTGACAGCGCGAGCATGGCGGCTTTTATCACGGCTGATGCAATGATCGATCGAGTGCTGGGCAAGTCGGAAGCGATCCGAATTCCTAACCGCGCGCTGTTGATCCTGACAGGCAACAATCTGTCACTTGCCGGTGACTTGCCGCGCCGCGTCATTATTTGCCGGATTGATCCAGAAACCGATCAACCGTTTGCGCGTCAATTCGATATCGACCCGCTGCAATGGGTGCTCGATCACCGCATGGAAATGGTAGCCGCCGCGTGCATCCTGATCCGCGCCCGCTATAGCCATTTGCAGAAACGCGCACCGGGGCGCTTGGCGTCATTCGAGGCGTGGGACGATCTTGTAAGGCAAACCGTGTGCTGGGCTGACAGAGTGTTACGCCCGCATGAATTTGGCGACCCGATGGATCTTGTGCGCGCGGCGCAGGCCGCTGATCCTGAGGCCGACGCACTCTTTGCATTACTCGATGCACTACGCGATCAATTCAACACTGCAGAGTTTACAGCCAAAGAGGTGCAGTCGGTTGCAAAAGGCGAAATGATCGACGCGCCGCTAGAAACGGCTTTGCTCGATCTGGCAGGC
This sequence comes from Planktotalea frisia, assembly GCF_001890925.1. Taxonomy (GTDB): domain Bacteria; phylum Pseudomonadota; class Alphaproteobacteria; order Rhodobacterales; family Rhodobacteraceae; genus Planktotalea; species Planktotalea frisia. The sequence continues at coordinate 1,418 of NZ_MLCB01000146.1, read as the reverse complement.
GATCGGGCGCTGAAGTCGGTTCGAAGCCTTGGCAGAATTCTAAAATTCAGAGAAGGCCGAATTGTGCATGGCCTACGCCTGACCGGGCGGGCCGATGCGAATTCAGGCTCGCGGGTGTATCGTGTCCAAGCTGATGATGCCACGACAGAGCAACAAAACGGGTTTAACGGGTATAACGGGTTTCTTCCCAGTCACACGGAAAAGGCAGAGACCCCCTCTGTATATAGAGAGGGGGAAACTAACCCGTTAAACCCGTCAAACCCGTTAGTTTCACCTTTAGATGATGTTTTCGATCCCGACACTTGGTCATGACCGACACACACACAACCCCGCAGCGACGCGGCACTTTCCCTTGAAGGAGATACTCATGTCAGAACTTAGGCTCAGGACCCATTAATTGCCTTGATGCTGGTTTGTCGTCATGATTCACGAACCCCAATGATTTGGGGGAACGATGAGCAATCTTTACTGGCTAACCGAAGAACAGATGAGGCGGCTTCGTCCGTACTTTCCAAGGAGCCGAGGTAGGCCACGCGTCGACGATAGGCGTGTTTTGAGTGGTATTATCTTCATCAATCGCAATGGCTTACGCTGGTGTGATGCCCCCGCAGCGTATGGTCCGCCCAAGACGTTGTACAACCGCTGGAAACGCTGGAGCGATATAGGTGTGTTTGCCCGGATAATGACGGGGTTGGCAGCGGAGGCACCCGATAATTCAGCGCGTTTACGGAAAAAAGACAGAATTGTGTGTTCATGCGCGCGCACGCACGCGAGGCGGGGGCTTTCGTTGGCTGCAAGTATTCGTGCCTACCGGCTGTCAGAACACCCTTGCCTATCTCTGGCCTTTCACTCCACCAGCCTCCCCAGCGTTTCTTGTCTTAGCCCCAGAAACCATCGTTCCCATGGAAACTAGGCCGATTATGCACTAACATTCAAAATGGACCACTTAAGTGGGGCTGCTCACGACGAACGGGGCTTAGAAGTTTCTCCTTGCGGCTTCCTTCAAGATCAACTTGTCGAGCGTCAGATCAGACACAGCTCTTCTCAGCTGTTCATTCTCCTTCTGGAGCCGCTTCAGTTCCTTCAATTGATCTACGCCCATTCCACCATACTGCTTGCGCCAGCGATAATAGGTTTGTTCAACAACTCCAATCTGTCTGATCGCATCCAGACGGGACATACCTTGTCCCATCAATACCTCAACTTTCCGTAACTTCGAGACAATCTCTTCCGGCTTCGGTTGCTTGTTCGCCATTCTCGGTCCTTCGTTTCCTAAACATAGCGGTGGACCAGTTCAGATGGGGAGGCTCAATTCGATACAATCTCTTCTGGCTTCTCTCGTTTCTCAGCCATCGCTATCCCCTGAAGTGGTCCGGCAAAACTGGACAGCGTGCTAAGATGTATCCAACCTTGAAGAC
>NZ_MLCB01000145.1 GCF_001890925.1 Planktotalea frisia | reverse complement strand
TCAGACAATTTCCGCGTCATAACCCATGAAAAAATTCGGGTTTTGGGGTAGCAGCGGTATAACTCAAAAATTATTCGCGAACTTTATGTTCGTCAGCGCACACGAGATGTTGAATAGCGTGCATTTGCGCGAACATTTCTAACAGCTGTATTATGAAACATCTTTTCATATTGGAGTTGTCTCATGAAATCTTTCCTCTTCGCCGCCGCCCTTACACTTGCAGGTACAAGCGCATACGCCGCGCCTGAGAAGTATATGCTCGACGCAAGCCACAGCCAGATCGTGTTCACATATGACCACATCGGCTTTTCCACGACTTACGGCATGTTCTCTGGCTTTGAAGGCGAGATCATGTTCGACCAAGAAGACCCAGCAGCATCCTCTGTGACAGTGTCTATGCCAGCAAAATCCATGATCACAGGCTGGGAAAAGCGTCTTGGTCACTTCATGTCACCAGACTTTTTCGACGCATCTGACGATGAGATGATCTCCTTCACATCCACAAGCATCGAAGTGACAGGCGACAACACAGCGAAGATCACAGGTGATCTGACGTTGAACGATGTTACAAAATCAGTTGTTCTCGACGCCGTTTTGAACAAAGCGGCACAGCACCCAATGGCTGGCAAACCTTGGGCTGGCTTTGACGCGACAACAACGTTGATGCGTTCTGACTACGGTTTGGGCGCGTTCGCACCAGCCGTCGGCGACGAAGTTAAAGTTATGATTTCAATCGAGGCTGCAAAAGCTGAGTAAGCTTTTACAAACCTAAGAATAAGAAAAGGCCGCTGAATTGATCAGCGGCCTTTTTGGTTTGAGAAATATGTTTGATCTATTCGCTTCGCGTCGCGCTTAGGTCAATGTTGACCGCAACGCCAAAGGCCAGTGAACCCTCATCGGGCATGTTATCGCCAATCTTAAAGTCACGACGATCAAGTGTCAGACGACCACTCATTGTGGCTTCATTTCCCTCAACGCTCAGATCGAACGGCATGACAACAGGCACTTCGTTGCCACGAATGCTAAGAGTTCCCTCAGCGGTGTATCCATCCGCTTGAAAGATCAGCTCGGCGTTGAACTCGGCCGTTGGGTGTGCGTCCGCATCAAAGAAGTCTGGACCCAAAGCTTGGCCTGTCACAGACCCAAGGGTAAGTGAACCGATAGAGATGAGTGCCGTGACAGAGCCATGCGACCCGGGACCTTCTTGCTCGGCATAGGTGATGTCTGCTGTCCAATCTTCAAAGCTGCCCATAACCTCTGAACCGAATTGCGTGATTGTGAGCGCCAAAGTTCCGCTGTTGACGGTCCAGTCGCTTTGCACTTCAGCCAATGCTGCGCGTGGGCCTGTTTCGCTGTGGCTTTGATACATCCCGAGAGCCGAGCCAATACCCATCGCGCCAATCCAGACGACAACAGCAGCAGCAAGGGGACCGATTTTGCTAGCGGCATGCGGTGTACCTGCTTCGGTTTTTCCGGGCAATATGCGGCGCAGAGTGTCGTCCTTATCAATGAAGTGATGCTTTAGCGCACCCGCAATGTGCAAAAGGATCGACGCGGCGAGAACGCGTTCGAGCACGATGTGTAGACCTGCGGTAAAGCCAGCAAGCGCTTCGCTTTTGGGAACGAGGGGCAGGTTTTGACCAAAAGGCCACCAGATCGGTGCGAAACCTGCGGTAGAGGCGTGATGGATCCAGCCTGTGAGTGGCACCAGTACAAGAGAGCCATAAAGCAGCCAGTGCACCAGTTCAGCAAGGAAGCTTTCTGCGCGATGATCCGGATTGAGGCCTGCGGGTTTTGGCTGGCTCAGCGCCCAAGCGATACGTGCGAGAGCAACGAAAAAGGCGGTAATGCCAACTGTTTTGTGCATCGAAAACAGGAATGCTTTGAGCGCCAAGGCTTCGCTGGTGTCATAGGCGAGGCGGTTGGCGATGATGCCCAAGGGAATGGCGGTCAGGATCAAAAGAACCGTGAGCCAGTGAAAGGTTTTTGTGACCGAGCCATAGCTGCGGGCGGTATTTGAGGCGGACATATGGGGCTCCAGAGTCATTAACTACGAATATGTAACGCGCGAGAGGCGTGCTTTATTCAACTCTACCTTGAACAAGTTGGCGGCGCAGTCTTTTTTATAAAACAGCTGATGTGCAAAAATGCAGGTAGGCTTGCGGTGAAAGCGGCCTGCGTTTAGAGCGAATGGTAACAAAATTCAGGAGACCCAAGATGAGCAAAGCCTTTGTATTCCCCGGTCAAGGGGCACAATCCATCGGAATGGGCAAGGCGCTGGCAGATGCCTATCCCGCCGCAAAAGCGGTGTTTGACGAGGTGGACGAGGCTTTGGGCGAGAAGCTGAGCACGTTGATCTGGGAAGGCGAGCAAGACGCGCTGACGCTGACACAAAACGCACAGCCAGCACTTATGGCGACGTCTTTGGCCGCGATGCGCGCGCTAGAGGCGGAAGGTGTGTTAATCACCGATGCGTCCTTTGTGGCGGGTCATTCGCTTGGGGAATATTCCGCATTGGCTGCGGTCGGTGCGATTAGTGTGGCGGATACGGCGCGATTGCTGCGCACGCGTGGCCGCGCTATGCAAGAGGCGGTGCCTGTGGGTGTTGGCGCGATGGCGGCTTTACTCGGTCTGGACTTTGAAGCAGCACAAGCGGTCGCCGAAGAAGCAGCGCAGGGCGAAGTCTGCCAAGCAGCGAATGACAATGATCCAAGCCAGGTTGTGGTCTCTGGCCATTTGGGCGCGGTTGAACGCGCTTTGGTGATTGCCAAGGAAAAGGGCGCCAAACGCGCGGTGATGTTGCCTGTAAGTGCACCGTTCCATTGTGCATTGATGGAACCTGCCGCGCGTGTGATGGCAGAAGCATTGAACGAAGTGAAGATTAATGTCCCCGCCGTGCCTGTTGTTGCAAATGTGCGCGCTGAGGCGGTGAGCGATCCTGATTTGATCCGCAATTTGTTGGTTGAGCAGATGACTGGTTCTGTGCGCTGGCGCGAAAGCGTTGGTTACATGGCCGCGCAGGGTGTGGACACGGTTTGGGAAGTGGGCGCTGGTAAAGCGCTAGCAGGTATGATCCGCCGGATCGAGCGTTCTATCGCGTGTAGCCCTGTGGGAACGCCGGACGATATTGCGAAACTAGAGCGTTAATCGCTCTAGTTGGCTGTTACTCGGCAGCGATGGCCGCTGCATGTGCTGGTCTGATTGTTCGTACTGGTCGTTGAGGGCGCTCCGCTTGGGGCGCTCTTTTCTTTTTGGGCGTTGCGTTCTGGGGGACGCGCGCGGTGGCTGAAAGATGGGGCGCGATCTTGGCACGAATGTCTGCGGGCGTGTCTGAGGTGCTAAGCATCGCCAGTGGGATATTGGCTTTGGCGATGGCTTGCTGCACGATCTTTTTAATTTCTTTTGACTGCTTGTCGTTTGAAACATCCAAAGCGACAAGGCAGCGGCCCGTGCGATCAAACACGCCGAAATCCACATACTTGTCTTGGATTGCGCGCAAACCCTTCGCGCGCTGCGCACCGACGACCTCTGCGCTTGGCTGCAAAAGTGCGCTGAGCGCGGTGCGCGCCATGATCATATAGCCTGCGCCAAATTCATTGAGCACGGATTGAACGAGCACACGCGTGCGTGCTTCATCAGGTGTCAGGGCAGGGCGCGCGCTGAACGAAATGGCAGATACGTCTTCGAGCTGTTCTGCTGGCGTGCGAGTTGCGAGTTGTGCAGGGGCTTCGGTCTTGCGGATTGGATCGGGGATCATCGCGCTCATTTCGTTGACGCGATCAAGAAGGTCGTCTTTCTCAAAGCTCGCTGGCGCGGTTTCATCTGTGTGTGCGTGATCGGCATCGCCAACGTAGGGTGTTGGCATAACCAGAGCGATGTCTTTGATCTTGGCTTTTCGGCGCTTGTTCAGTTTTTTGAGCGCGAATAAAATCGCGACAATACCACCTGTTCCATAAAAGATGTATTCAGGGTTTTGCTGAAACATAAGGTTGTTCTTCAACACAGGGATATGTTGAAGCACGATTGAGGGATCCGAATATTCGCTCGCAAGATGTGTGAGGGAGCGTGTGAAGCTTTCGATCTGTTGCTGAATCATTGCAGGCCTCAATCATTGGAATAAATGCGCGTAAGAAGTAATGAGAACACGCTATAATTGAATTTTGCCGAAAGCTGGGCGACGATGAGGAAAAGCTGGGCATAGTTAAGAGCCTGTACTCTCGGCGAGGTTTTGCCGAAAAATGCCTAAGATCGGCAGGGAATGACCGAAAGAACCCGAGCATCATCAATGCTACACATTGGAAACACAGTGTCGCCAATTTTGACGTTGAGAATTAACCAAAGCGCGGCCACGCTGCGCGTGAGGCAATTTAAAGGGGTGGTTACAATGAACAAACGAGCGTTTTTATTAGGATTGTCGGCAGTTGGTCTGTCTGGGTGTGGAATGTTTCGCCGCGTAGAGCCGGTTCCTGTGGCGCGCGAAGGGTTTATTGTGCGTGAAGCACCGGTACCGCAAAACAACATGACGGCGTTTTTGCCTGAGGGCGAAACCATCTTCATGTCCGGCTCTATCAATGAGGATACTGCGACAGGTTTCGCATCCGTACGCGAGGCAAACCCCGATGCGCGCCGCTTGGTCATGCTAGAAGCGGACGGCGTTGCGGGCAGCCCTGAGACACTCGCGTTTGGTCGAGCCGTGCGTGAAGCTGGTTTTAGCACGCATTTGCGTAATGACAGTGTGATTAGTGGCGGGGCAGTGGATGCGTTCATCGGTGGCACGCAGCGCACGATGGAAGACGGAGCCGTGATTGCCGTTAGAACTGGTCAAGACGTTGAAGCGCACAAGGCATTTGCCACTGAAATGGTCGGTGGTGATGGTTATGCGCGCTTTGCAGAGCAATTTGGGCGCCGCCGCCGTCCTCGGGCGATGACAATCGCGGAAATTGGCGCTATGGGAATCGTGAGTGCTAATGTCGGCAACGTCTTAGCTGAGAATTAACGTGCTTTCCTTTGCTTGAAGGAAAGCGAAGGGAAGGGTTACCTTACATGTTCGATTTGACGGGAAAGTGCGCGCTGGTCACTGGTGCATCTGGTGGGATTGGCGCGGATATTGCGCGTGCTTTGCACGGCGCTGGCGCGACTGTTGGTTTGTCTGGCACACGCGTTGAGCCGTTAGAGGCGTTGGCGGCAGAGCTCGGTGAGCGCGCCCATGTGTTGCCTTGTAACCTATCGGATATGGAAGCCGTCGCGGCTTTGCCAAAGCAGGCAATAGAGGCAATGGGCAGCGTCGATATTTTGGTAAACAACGCGGGTATCACGCGCGACAATCTTTTCATGCGCATGTCTGATGACGAGTGGCAGTCTGTGTTGGACGTGAACCTGACAGCGACGATGAAGCTGTGCAAGGGCGTGATGCGCGGGATGATGAAGGCGCGTTGGGGACGGATTGTGAATATATCCTCTATCGTTGGCGCGACAGGTAATCCAGGTCAGGCGAATTATGCAGCGTCAAAGGCTGGAATGATCGCGATGGGCAAATCGCTGGCCTATGAAGTGGCGTCACGTGGAATCACAATAAACGCGATTGCCCCCGGATTTATCGAAACGGCGATGACCGATAAGCTGAGTGACGATCAAAAGGCGGGGATTTTGGGTCAGGTGCCCGCGGGCCGCATGGGCACACCGAACGAGATTGCGGCGGCGGTTGTCTATCTTTCTAGCGCTGAAGCGTCATATGTCACTGGCGCAACCCTGCATGTAAATGGTGGAATGGCGATGCTTTAGGGCGTTACCTAAAGTCAGGCGATTCCGTTTGCCTTATGTGTTGCGTGTGTTATAGGCGGCGCATCGTTGGCCTTGGGAACACTTCCCTAAGGTGTTCCGCATGGAACAAAAGCTGCCCAATCGGGCAATATCAAGTGCCCCGATGGGGACAGGCACCAACGGGCCGCTGGCCCAAGATATAAGGATTTCGAGATGAGCGACGTTGCAGATCGTGTTAAAAAGATCGTAGTTGAGCACCTTGGTGTAGAAGAAGATAAAGTTGTTGAGGGTGCATCCTTCATCGATGATTTGGGCGCAGACAGCCTCGACACAGTTGAGTTGGTTATGGCGTTCGAAGAAGAGTTCGGCATCGAGATCCCTGATGACGCGGCTGAGAACATCCAGTCCTTTGGCGACGCGGTAAAGTTCATCTCTGAAGCTGCTTAAGCTTTCTGAGACTAAAGTTTTGAAGCGCCTCCTGTTGAAAAACTGGGGGCGTTTTGCGTTTGCACCAAATGGCTTTTGCTTTCGGATCGCCAACCGACAGATTTTTCCCCATATAGTTGCGTGTTGCGCAAGAGAATCGCTTTCTTCAACTGCATTTAGTGGCTGCCAATACCCCCAAACACAAAATACTGGGGGGTATTGCAATGGAATCTGGAAATATCGCGTGGATGTTGGTGGCATCAGCATTGGTTTTGCTAATGACCTTGCCAGCACTAATTCTTTTTTACGCAGGCATGGTGCAGGCTAAAAATGTTCTGAGCATTTTTGTGCAATGTTATGTCGTGGCCTGTTTGATGAGTGTGTTGTGGTATGTCGTTGGCTATTCCATCGCTTACGGTGGTGCGAACCCATATTGGGGCGGATTAAGTAAGGTTTTTCTTTTGGACGTCACCCGCGAGTCGGTTGTGGGTGAATTGCCTGAGATACTCTTTTTCGTCTTCCAGATGACTTTTGCAATTGTGACACCGGTGATAATCATCGGGGCTTTTGCGGAGCGGGTTAAATTCGGCTTTGTTATTGTCTTCTCAGGGCTCTGGATGTTGATGGTTTATGCGCCTGTCGCGCATTGGGTCTGGGGTGGAGGCTTTCTATCGGATGGAGGCATTTTTGGTGCGCTTGGGACCAAAGACTTCGCTGGTGGTATTGTTGTCCACCAGACGGCAGGTATTACCGGTTTGATCCTTGCGATCGTGATTGGTCCGCGTTTGGTGACGCATCATGGCGGGCATAGTCCTGTTATGACGTTGGCAGGTGCGGGTTTGCTTTGGGTCGGTTGGTACGGCTTTAATGGCGGATCGCAATTGCAAGCGGACGCGAACGCGGCCATGGCAGTGTTTTTAACCCATATTGCAGCAGCAACCGCGACGCTGACTTGGATCGGCTGGGAAATCCTAAAGACTGGGCGTTTCACTGTCATTGGTATGGTAACGGGCTCTATCGCGGGTCTTGCAGCTATCACACCTGCGTCGGGGTATGTCGGGCCGCTTTATGCTGTCATGATTGGTGCAGTTGCCGCAATTATCGCTCAAGAAGCGGTTGGCTTGATCAAGTCCAAGCTGCGGATCGACGACGCATTGGATGTGTTTGCGGTTCACGGCGTCGCCGGGATGTTTGGTTCGATGATGTTGGCACCTCTGGGTGCTGCGACTTGGACGAGCCAACTGGGTGGTATGGCAATTGTGGGTGGTTACACTTTAGTTGTTACAATATTCATCATTTTCTTCTGCAAAGGTTTGGTCGGTATGCGGGTCACCAAAGAGGAAGAAGAGCAGGGACTTGATTTGAGCTCACATCATCAGCCAGCGTATAGCGAAAATTGAAGCGAGGCGCTTAGATATACGAAGCGTTGTCTAAAAGTAGATGCTGTTCAGACGTATTGTCTGAGCAGCATTTTTGTTTTGTGGTGTTGCTATTAGAGAAGACTTCAAATGAGCGGTGAACACAATTCTAGCGCCGGTGTTTTACCCGCCAGCACAAGCGATTGATCATGCACAAGAACGTTTTGGCGTCGCACCGCATACGGATTTCAGAGTTCTGACCTTGCTTTCGCAAGATAGCAGCGGTGGCTTGCAAGTGCGCACGCGCAGCGGCGATTGGATCGAAGCGCCACCCATTGAGGGTACTTTAGTTTGCAATAATGGCGATTTATTGCAGCGTTGGAGTAATGATCGGTTTTTGTCGACTGTACACCGCGTGATCAACCGTACACAAAATGCGCGTTATTCGATCTCTGTGTTCTTTGATCCTGCGAGCCAAACAATGTTGGATCCTGCGGATTTGGGTGTAGCGCAATCTGATTGCAAACATGCGCCGATAAGTGTGGGGAAACATATTGCATCGCGAAATGCCAAAGCGTTCGCACATCTCAAGGGTAAAGGCACCTAATGTGGTAGCAAACGGCTAGAAAGCGGCGAGAACTTGCGTCATTTGCGCGATTGTGCGCAAAGCCCACTCTTGCCCCCGTACCTCATCCATTGGTATGCAGGTCAAAAGAACATATCATGAAGAGGGCAGTCTTATGCGCCGAGTAGTTGTCACAGGTCTAGGATTGGTCACGCCATTAGCGTGCGGTGTTGAGGAAACGTGGAGCCGTATTTTGGCCGGTAAGTCCGGTGCTGGTCCGATCACGCGTTTTGATGCATCTCGTGTGAAAACCAAATACGCTTGTGAAGTTCCACTTGGCGATGGCACGGACGGTACGTTCAATGCGGACGATTGGATGCTGCCCAAAGAGCGTCGCAAGGTGGACGACTTTATCCTTTATGGCATTGCGGCCGCTGCGCAGGCGGTTGAAGACGCAGGTTGGACGCCGGAAGATGAAGAAGACAAGTTGCGCACAGGCGTAATGATTGGCTCGGGCATTGGCGGATTGAATTCAATTGCCGAGACAGCGATCTTGATCCATGAGCGCGGCCCAAGCCGTGTATCACCTTTCTTTATTCCCGGTGCTTTGATCAACTTGATTTCTGGCCAAGTGGGCATTCGTTACGGCTTTAAAGGGCCGAACCATGCGGTGGTGACGGCGTGTTCCACAGGTGCACATGCCATTGGCGACGCGGCACGTTTGATTATGACAAGCGATGCGGATGTGATGATTGCGGGTGGTGCGGAAGCGTCTATTTCCGAGATTGGCATTGCTGGTTTCAATGCGTGTAAGGCGTTGTCTACAAAGCGTGAAGATGATCCGAGCAAAGCGAGCCGTCCTTATGACAATGACCGAGATGGTTTTGTGATGGGGGAAGGTGCTGGCGTTGTCGTGCTAGAAGAGTATGAGCACGCAAAAGCACGCGGCGCGAAGATTTACGCCGAAGTGATCGGTTATGGCCTGTCCGGCGATGCGTATCACATCACGGCGCCAAGCGAGAGCGGAGAGGGCGGCGAACGCTCAATGCGCGCGGCTTTGGGTAAAGCCGGCCTTGAGCCGAAAGATATCGACTACATCAACGCACACGGCACATCGACGATGGCGGATACCATCGAGTTGGGCGCAGTTGAGCGGATGATGGGTGAGCATGCCGGCTCTGTCACTATGTCCTCGACGAAGTCGATGACGGGGCATTTGCTGGGCGCAGCTGGCGCGATTGAGGCGATCTTCTCGATCCTCGCGATCCGTGATCAGGTGGCACCGCCGACGATTAACCTTGATAATCCAGCAGTCGAAACGGCTGTCGATTTGGCTCCGAATGCGCCTGTGAAACGTGAGATCAACGTCGCTTTGAGCAATTCATTCGGATTTGGTGGCACGAACGCGAGCGTGTTGTTCGGAAAGGTCGACTAATATGTGGCGGCACATTGCGTCTAACGCGGTGACATTTCTCATCGTGGCGCTCTTCCTGTTGGGAGGCGCTATTCTTTGGGGACAAGGGCAATATCGCGGCGAGGGCCCTTTGGCGCAGGCGATCTGCTTAAAGGTGGATCGTGGCTCGACTATGAGCCGTGTCAGCGATGATTTGGCCAAGCAGGGTGCGATTTCCAGCCCATCTGTGTTTCGCATTGGTGCGGACTACGAAGACAAGACCAACCAATTGAAAGCGGGTAGTTTTCTTGTACCCGAGAATGCGTCGATGGAAGAGATCGTCAGCATTGTTACCCGTGGTGGGGCAAGTTCTTGTGGGACCGAAATTGTGTATCGCATCGGTGTGACGCGTGCGACGGTGCAAGTGCGTCAGCTTGATCCAAGCACGAACCGGTTTGTCGAGAAAGCGAGCTTTAACCCGGAAGAGGAAGAGGCACCTGCCGAGTACACCCGCGTGCGCGGCGAGTCTGATACGCGCTACCGTGTGGCCTTGGCCGAAGGTGTGACAAGCTGGCAAGTCGTCGAAGAGTTGAAGTCGGTTGATTTGCTAATTGGCGATGTGTCTGAGGTGCCGCCTGAGGGCATGTTGGCACCCGATAGCTACGAGATCACGGCGAATGATACGCGCGCGCAATTGATCCAGCGGATGATGGACGCACAACAGCGACGCATTGCCGAGGTTTGGGCGCAGCGACGCGATGATATTCCGCTCAAGAGCCCTGAAGAGATGCTCACGCTGGCGTCGATCATCGAGAAAGAAACAGGTGTCGCGGAGGAGCGACGTCAGGTGGCATCGGTGTTTACCAATCGTTTGAACCAAGGGATGAAGCTGCAAACAGACCCAACGGTTATTTACGGGGTGACGCGCGGCGAGGGTGTGCTTGGACGTGGTTTGCGTCGTAGTGAATTACGCCGTGAGACACCGTGGAATACTTATGTGATTGACGGATTGCCGCCCACACCAATTGCGAACCCTGGATTGGCGAGTTTGCGCGCGGCGGTGGATCCTGATGAGACGCCCTATATCTTCTTTGTGGCGGACGGCACAGGTGGTCACGCGTTTGCAGTCACTCTTGCAGAGCATAACGCAAACGTTGCAAGGTGGCGTCAGATCGAAGCGGAGCGGGCGAACAACTAGAGGGACCACCGAAGGCGAATGTTAAATTTTTGTTAATGATACCGGACGGTTAAGGTAAAGACGCAAATTGGTTTTGCTTGACTTTGCGAACGGTCTCGCCTATAAGTTGTGACATGCTAGGAGAAGTGGCGAAGCGGCCTTGAGTGAATAACTCAGGGCCGTTTTTCATTTTTTCTCGTGCGGAGGAAACTCGCATGAGGAGTAAATATGTATGACACACACACCTCCACGCGTGTCAGTTCAGGATCTTTCTGAGCTAGAAATATCAGCTAAAGCACAGCTGGTGCGCGCCATTGCGGCGCTTAACCGGATGACTGTGAAGGTTGATGCAGGGACAGTGGGACCAAAATCTGAAGCGACCAAGGTACTTGGGGACATTCGGGACTGGTTGAAAATCGCTCATGAGATGGAGTTGCGTCTTGAAAAGTACGAACAAGAAAGAGGTGGCAGAGAATGCGCAAATGGGAGCGCTCTCGATTTGGCCGAAGCCCGCACTACAATCGGGGGCCGACTGGATCGCCTCCGCAGACAAGGCTGTCCGAGATGCCTTCCTAAATGAGTTAGAAGAGGGGGAGCTGTTGGCTCTCCCTTTTTTATTCGAGTTTTGGGCGATGGAGCATCAGCTGCCGCCTGAAGGAGATTGGCGCTCTTGGATCGTTATGGGCGGTCGTGGCGCTGGAAAAACACGTGCGGGCGCCGAATGGGTGCGTGCGCAGGTAGAGGGTGCCGGTGCGCGCGACAAAGGTCGTTGCTCGCGCATTGCGCTAATTGGAGAGACGATTGATCAGACGCGAGACGTGATGATTTTTGGCGAGAGCGGGATTTTAGCGTGCTCACCACCGGATCGCAGACCGGAATGGCAAGCGAGCCGAAAGCGTCTGTTGTGGCCTAATGGAGCAGTGGCGCAGGTTTTCTCGGCGCATGATCCCGAAAGTTTGCGTGGACCGCAGTTTGACGGAGCGTGGGTCGATGAGTTGGCCAAGTGGAAGCGGGGGCAAGACGCTTGGGACATGTTGCAATTCGCGTTGCGATTGGGGGATGACCCCAGAGTTTGTGTGACGACCACACCGCGCACGGTTGGCTTCTTGAAAGATCTGATCGCAGCGCCAAGCTCGGTCGTAACGCACGCGGCGACAGAAGCGAATAGTGCGAATTTGGCGAGTGGCTTCTTGGAAGAAGTCGAACGCCGCTATGCGGGCACGCGGCTCGGGCGGCAGGAATTAGAAGGTCTGTTGCTTGAAGACGCGGAGGGCGCACTGTGGAGTAGCGCTTTGTTAGAGGCCAATAGGGTAAACATATCTCCACAGCTTGATCGCATCGTTTTTGCGGTTGATCCGCCAGCCGGGTCGAAGTCAGGGGCTGACGAGTGCGGAATTATCGTGGCGGGGGTGATATGCAAAGGCCCACCACAAGAGTGGAAAGCGGTGGTTCTGGAAGATGCCAGTGTGCAAGGCGCGTCGCCAAATGCTTGGGCTCAAGCGGCGAGTGATGCGATGCAGCGTTGGGAAGCAGAACGGCTCGTGGTCGAAGTGAACCAAGGGGGGGACATGGTGAGTTCGGTGATCCGTCAGGTTGATCCGATTATGCCGATCACTGCGGTTCATGCCTCTAAAGGCAAGGTGGCGCGGGCAGAGCCAGTCGCGGCTTTGTACGAACAAGGGCGTGTGACACACATGCGCGGGCTTGGCGCATTGGAAGATCAGATGTGCCTGATGACGGCGCAAGGATACGACGGAAAAGGATCGCCAGATCGCGTGGACGCGCTGGTTTGGGCCTTGTTCGAATTGATGATTAAGCCGACGCAAACTTGGCGTAGGCCCCAGATACGGTCGCTCTAGGGCGCCTGAAGTTACAGAACATGAAGCATGACTGACGTGGCCCGAAACGATTGGGCCACGATCAAGGTAGCTGTGCGAAGAGGAGAGAAAAATGGCATTCGATTTTTTCAAGCGGCGCAGCGAAGAGGCTGGCGCGATTGAGAGCAAAGCAAGTGCAGCGGGACCAGTGATTGCGTATCATGGGGCAGGGCGTGTGGCATGGTCTGCGCGCGATACAGTGTCGCTGACGCGGTCTGGTTTCGCAGGCAATCCCGTGGGTTTTCGCGCGGTGAAACTGATTGCAGAGGCGGCGGCGGTGCCATTGGTGCTGCAAGACAACCAACAACGCTTTGAAACACATGAGTTTTTGCAACTTGTTGCGGCACCCAATGGCGCGCAAGGGAGGGCGGAGTTTTTCGAGGCGTTGTTTGGCCAGCTTTTGTTGTCGGGTGATGCTTATGTAGAAGCTGTGACGAGCGAAAGTGGTGCGCCGTTCGAGATGCATGTGTTGCGCTCGGATCGCATGAAGGTGGTGCCCGGCGCGGATGGCTGGCCTGTGGCGTATGAGTATGCAGTCGGCGCGCGCAAGCATCGTTTTGATGTGAGTGGAGACGAACCATCGGTTTGTCACATCAAGAGTTTTCATCCGCAAGATGATCATTACGGCCTTTCGCCTATGCAAGCAGCAGCAACTGCCTTGGATGTGCACAATAGTGCGTCGCGTTGGTCAAAAGCGTTGCTTGATAATGCAGCGCGGCCATCGGGAGCGATTGTTGTGCATGGCAAAGACGGCAATGGCACGCTTGGGCCGGAGCAGTTTCAGCGCCTTCAGGATGAGATGGAAGCCTATCATCAAGGTGCGAAGAATGCGGGGCGCCCGATGTTGTTAGAGGGTGGTTTGGACTGGAAGCCAATGGGCTTTTCACCGAGCGACATGGAGTTTCAAAAGACCAAGGAGTCTGCCGCGCGCGAGATTGCGATTGCGTTTGGTGTGCCGCCGATGCTGCTCGGGATTCCGGGGGATGCAACGTATGCAAATTATCAAGAAGCGAACCGCGCGTTCTATCGTCAGGTAGTTGTGCCTTTGGCGAGCAAGGTGGCGGGCAAGATTGGCGATTGGTTGGCGCAACACACTGGAGAAGCGGTTGAGTTGAAGCCTGATTTGGATCAAGTCGCAGCATTGGCCGTGGAGCGCGATGCGCAGTGGGCGCGGGTTTCGACCGCGGATTTTCTAACCGTCGATGAGAAGCGCGCATTGCTTGGCTTGCCACCTCTGAACGGGGAGGAAAGCGCATGAGCGAACGCTATGGGTTTGAAGCGTTTGATTGCGCACCAGCGTTGAGGTTAGAGGCACATGAGCGTGTCGCGACCTTGCAATTTGAAGGCATTAGCAAGCGGTTAGACCGGATCGAAGCGTTGATTGAACGGCTCGAAAAGCGGCTCTGGCTGACAGTTTACGGCGTTGTCGCGGTTATTTTGGCGGAAGCCGTTCAGCCGCTTTTAATAAATATTTGAGAGGATCAAAGATGCAAATTGAGAGTGATCTGGAGCGTAAATTCAGTCGGTTTGGCGAAACGTTGAAAGTGACGGATGGGGTCGAGATTGAAGGCTATGCGTCTTTGTTTGGACAATCTGATCAAGGTGGCGATGTCGTCATGAAAGGCGCATATGTTAAGTCCTTGAAGGCGCTCAAAGAGCAAGGCCAGCATGTGAAAATGCTTTGGCAGCATGATGCGAGCGAGCCAATTGGCGTGTGGGACGCTGTGCATGAAGACGACAAGGGCCTTTATGTAAAGGGTCGTCTTTTGGAAGGTGTTGCCCGTGGGCGAGAGGCGGCAACGCTGATCAGCGCAGGCGCGCTTGATGGTCTGTCAATCGGCTACCGCACAAAGAAAGCGCGACGTGATGCTGGCGGTTTGCGTCAGCTGGAAGAGTTGGAACTTTGGGAGGTGTCGTTGGTGACATTCCCAATGCTGGCAAGTGCGCGTGTAGGGTCTAAGTCGGATGATCCGCGTAAGGATGACCGAGAGGGTTTGCGCGATATTGCAAGTGTTCTGCGCGGGATGCTGCCGCAGATGCAAAAGATGAGCAGCAACGGACATTAATTTCTAACACTGAAAGAGGACCAAGCGATGAGCGATCCTGAGATGAATTCTCGGGCCGGGGAAGATCTGTCTCCTGCCCAGGAACTGAAGTCCGCCTTAACGGATTTCGTAGCTGGCTTTCAAAGCCACACAGCTGCAACTGATCAACGATTTCAACAGCAAGAAGAGCGATTAACTATGTATGAACGTAAGTCACTAGCGCGTGCGGCGCGTCCGGCCTTGTCTTCGGCTGCGAAAGAAACGGCACCTCATGAGAAGGCGTTTGGCGCTTATGTGCGTAGCGGCGACGAAGATCAGCTGCGCGGCATTGAGATGGAGGGCAAAGCGATGTCCACAGCCGTCGCGGCAGACGGAGGTTACCTTGTAGACCCGCAAACATCTGAAACAGTGCAAAGCGTGCTTAAGGGGGCAGCGTCCTTGCGTGCTGTCGCGAGCATCGTGAATGTGGAGGCCACATCGTATGACGTTTTGGTTGATCACACAGATGCAGGTGCTGGTTGGGCAAGCGAAACAGCGGATGCGTCTGAGACAGGTTCGCCGCAGGTGGATCGCATTTCCATTCCTTTGCATGAACTCAGTGCTTTGCCGAAAGTGTCGCAACGCTTGCTTGATGACAGTGCGTTTGACATTGAAAGCTGGCTCGCTGGCAAAATTGCGGACAAATTTGCACGCGCTGAGAGTGCTGCGTTTATCAGCGGTGACGGTGTTGATAAGCCGAAAGGTTTCTTAACCTATGCAACGGCTGCGAATGGTTCTGAAGCGTGGGGCGAAATTGGGCATGTGTTGAGCGAGGCGGACGGTGATTTCAACACTGCCGCGCCTGCTGATGCGATTGTCGATTTGGTTTATGCATTGCCTGCGCGGTACCGTGCGAATGCAACGTTTGTGATGAACTCGAAAACTGCTGGTGCAGTGCGTAAACTGAAAGACGGCGACGGGCGTTTCTTGTGGTCTGACGGTTATGCTGCGGGCGAGCCGTCGCTTTTGATGGGTTACAAGGTCGTCATTTGTGAGGATATGCCGGACATTGCGAGTTGGTCACCTGCGATAGCTTTTGGCGATTTTGCAGCGGGCTACACGATTGCCGAACGCCCTGACCTGCGTGTTTTGCGCGATCCGTTCTCAGCTAAACCGAACGTGTTGTTCTATGCAACTAAACGCGTTGGCGGCGATGTGACTGATTTTCACGCCATCAAGCTTTTGAAATTCGCAGCCAGCTAAAACAAGCTGAGTTGCGAATGCGAAAGGCTGGGTTCTCGCTCGGTCTTTCGCCCTCTGGGCGTGTGCAGAGAGAACCTGAGTTGTCTAGCTGCTCCCCTCCGTCCGAGCAACTCAGGCTGTGCGCGCCCACCTTTGTCAGGGGGAGGTATGACTAATTTGGAGATATCGATGATGTTGATCGAAGAGGCCTCGGTGCCAGATGAGGTTTTGCCTCTCGCTGCCTTTAAAGCGCATTTGCGTCTCGGGACAGGATTTGCGCAAGACGATGTGCAAGACCCTGTTCTAAAGAGTTTTCTAAAAGCAGCGCTTGCTGCGGTTGAAGCACGCACTGGAAAAGCGCTGATCTCGCGTGCGTTTTCATGGTCCGTCACGCGCTGGCGTGATCCCAGCGCCGAGAGTCTGCCGATTGCGCCTGTACGCGTGATTGAGGCGTTGGAAATATGTGATGCAGACGGGGCTGATTTGATTATGTCGCCCGATTGTTACGCGTTGGAAATCGACTCTCAGCGCCCGAAAATCATCGCACGCGGTGGTGGCTTTGGCTCGATCCCTTTTGGGGGTAAAGCAAGCATTCGTTTTCAAGCGGGTTTTGGGCCGCAGTGGAGCGATTTGCCGGATGATTTGGCGCAGGCGGTGTTTTTGCTTGCGGCTCATTACTACGAGTATCGCGATGAGACTTCGTTGACCCGCGGGTGCATGCCTTTTGGTGTGCAGACTTTGATCGAGCGTTATCGCCCGATGCGTTTGTTTGCAGGTGCGCGCGCATGAGTGCGCCCTGTCTAAACCGCGCCTTGGTTTTGGAAAAACAAGTCCAAAGTGCCGATGGTGCCGGTGGCGCACATTCTGACTGGAGCGCGCTTGGCACATTGTGGACTGAGGTGCGCAGCTTTTCGGGACGTGAGAGTGGCGGGCTTGGCGTTGCCAAATCAAAGCTGGCTATGAAAATCAGAGTTCGCGCGATGCCGCATGGATCTGACATGCGGCCACGTCCAGAGCAAAGATTTCGCGAAGGAGAACGCATTTATCGCATTACGGCTGTCGCTGAGGCGGAGCCGATGGGGCGGTATCTGGTATGCTACGCGGTTGAGGAGAGAGCGGTATGAGTGATCTTTTGTCCGATGTATTGCAGACGGCGGTTTATGATCGACTGTCTGGTGATGCAGATCTTGGGGCGATTGTGGGCGTGCATGTCTATAACGCGATGCCTGCTGGTCCTGTGCCTGACTTGTACGTTTTGATCGGAGAGGAAAGCGTCAAAGACGCGTCGGATCAAAGCGGGGCTGGGGCTGTGCATGATCTGTCAATTTCGGTGATGAGCACAGCGAACAGTTTTCTGGTGCTCAAGCAAGCGGCAGCGGCGATTTGGTCGGCGCTGGATTCCGCGTCGTTGATGCCGTCCAGGGGGCGTATCGTCGGTCTGTGGTTTCGCGCAAGTCAGGCCAAACGCAGTAGTGCCGGGCAACGCAAGATTGATCTGAAATTTCGCGCGCGCTTGGAAGTTTGACCGCAGCGGTCCTGAATTTATTGAACAAATGGAGTGAGCATCATGGGTGCACAAAACGGTAAAGATCTACTGATAAAAGTGGATGTGAATGGAACGGGTATGTTTGAAACCATGGCGGGCTTACGGGCCACGCGGGTGAGTTTTAATGCGGAAACGGTGGATGTGACGAACCTGAGCAGTGCGGGTGGCTGGCGCGAGTTGCTGTCGGGTGCGGGCGTAAAGACTGCTGCGTTGTCGGGGTCCGGCGTGTTTCGCGATGAGGCGACAGATGAACGCGCGCGTCAGATTTTCTTTGATGGAGAGATCCCGAATTTTCAAGTGATCATTCCGGATTTTGGAATTGTGCAAGGCCCGTTCCAGATCAGCGCGATTGAATATTCGGGTGCTCATAATGGCGAGGCAACCTACGAAATTTCAATGGCTTCCGCTGGTGAGCTGGTCTTCACGGCGGATAGCTAATGGACAATCCATGGAGCGGACGTGTGTCACTGGTTGTGGACGAGGTAGAGCGCCCGATGGCGCTGACCCTTGGGGCTTTGGCGGAACTCGAAGTCACTTTGGGCGATGACACGTTGGTGGCTTTGGTCGAGCGCTTTGAGACAGGTGCGTTTTCCAGCGGTGATGTGTTGAGTTTGATCGTTGCTGGTTTGCGCGGTGGCGGCTGGATGGTGACGCGCGGCGAGTTGTTGTCGTCAGATATTGCAGGTGGGCCGATGGGGGCCGCGAAGGTGGCGGCGCAACTCCTCGCACGCGCGTTTTTGCTGCCCGAAGAGCGCCGTGCATGAGTGCTGTAAATTGGCCTGATCTGATGCGTGCCGGGATGACATCTGACGAGTTTTGGGCGCTGACGCCATCGGAACTGATGGTGATGCTTGGACATGGCAGCGGTGACGCCCCGATGGGGCGCGCACGTTTGGCCGATTTGTTGCGGCTCTATCCAGATGATGCGCGCGGCGCAACGAGAGAAATGAAGGCTCAGAATGAGTGATTTTGATAGCTTCAGTTCTGTGGAGACACAGCTTGAAGCGCTTGATGAAAGCTTTGCGAACGCAGCGGGTATGGCCTCAACGTTTGATGCGGAAATGAAGCGGATTCAAGGGACGTTCGAGACGACGGGTAGAGGTGTTCAGAGCCTTGATGCGTCGCTCTCGCGTTCGTTGCGCGGGGCGTTGGAAGGCGTGGTGTTTGACGGTGAAAAGCTGAGTGATGCGCTGAAAGACGTGGGGCGTTCGATGGCGAGTGCAGCGCTTACGTCCGCTGTGAAGCCGGTCACTAATCA
The DNA here is from genome assembly GCF_001890925.1 of Planktotalea frisia. Classification (GTDB taxonomy): domain Bacteria; phylum Pseudomonadota; class Alphaproteobacteria; order Rhodobacterales; family Rhodobacteraceae; genus Planktotalea; species Planktotalea frisia. Next base: position 14,743 of record NZ_MLCB01000145.1, on the reverse strand, counting down.
TTTCTCAAGCTTGATTGCAGGTGGTGTGGACACTCTGATGAAAGGGTTAATGCCGTTCGAAAAAGGCGGCAGTTTTACGCAAGGGCGGGTCACGGCGTTTGCCAATGGCGGAATTGTAAATGGGCCGACAACCTTTCCGATGCGTGGTGGCACAGGCTTGATGGGCGAGGCAGGTCCTGAAGCGATTTTGCCGCTCACACGCGGTGCTGACGGCAAGCTGGGGGTTCAAGCGAGCGGCGGCGGCGGGCGATCTGCGCCGATTGTTGTGAATATTTCGACACCGGATGTTGAGGGGTTTCGTCGCTCGCAAAGCCAGATTGCAGCCCAGATGAGCCGCGCTTTGGGGCGCTCTCAGCGTACGCGCTAGACGATTGTAAGAGGGAAAAGAGATGCAGTTTCATGAGATTAGATTTCCGGCAGCGTTGAGTTTTGGCTCAATGGGTGGACCTGAGCGGCGCACGGATATTGTGACGTTGAGCAACGGATATGAAGAGCGCAACACGCCGTGGGCGCATTCGCGTCGCCGGTATGACGCAGGCGTTGGCCTGCGTGCGATGGATGATGTGGATGAGGTGCTCAAGTTCTTTGAGGCGCGGCGTGGGCAGATGTTTGCGTTTCGTTGGAAGGATTGGTCGGATTTCAAGTCGTGCAAACCCTCAGAGACCGTCGCACATGGAGATCAGACGATTGGGTATGGCGACGGCGTCACGACTGAATTTCAGCTGACCAAAACTTATCGTTCTGGCGACGAGAGTTACACACGTAACATTGCGAAGCCTGTGAGTGGAACTGTATTGGTAAGCCTCGCGGGGGATCCGCAAAGCGAAGGTGTGCATTTCGAAGTGGATCTGGCGCGGGGTGTTTTGATCTTTGACCGCGCACCTGACGAGGGCCGTGATATTACCGCCGGGTTCGAGTATGACGTACCCGTGCGCTTTGATGCGGATCGCATTCACACGTCGGCGGCGAGTTTTCAAGCAGGTGAAGTGCCGAGCATTCCAGTGGTTGAGGTGCGTTTATGAGCGTGCTTCCTACAGAGCTACAGGCGCATTTGGACACGGGTGTTACAACGTTGTGTCGTGCTTGGCTGATTGAGCGTCGCGACGGCGTGGCGTTCGGATTTACGGATCATGATTTAGCGCTGACGTTTGATGGAGTTGTGTTCAAGCCGGACACGGGGCTATCGGCGATGGCCTTGCAACAGAGTACAGGCTTGTCTGTGGACAACACAGAAGCCATTGGCGCGTTAAGTGATGCTGCAATCAAAGCTAGCGATATTGATGCAGGACGGTTTGATGGAGCCGAAGTGACCTCTTGGTTGATCAACTGGAGCGCACCTGAACAACGGATTATCCAATTTCGCGGTAACATTGGTGAAATTCGTCGCGCAGGCGGGGCGTTTCAAGCTGAGTTGCGGGGGTTGACCGATCTGTTGAACCGTCCTGTGGGGCGCGTTTATCAGAAACCTTGTGGTGCGGTGTTAGGCGACGCAGCTTGCGGCGTTAATCTGGCAAGTGAAGACTACCATGTTGAACGCGCGGTGGCTGAGGTCGAGAACGAGCGTGTCTTTCGTTTTAGCGGCATGAGTGGCTTTGGTGAGAGCTGGTTTGAGCGCGGACGTTTGGACATTCTGAGTGGGGATGCAAAGGGGCTCGGCGGGGCGATCAAAGTGGATCGGTTCTTTGGGTCGTTTCGCGAGGTGACTTTGTGGGAACCCTTGCGCGCGGATGTTCGCGAAGGTGACAGTATTCGATTGATCGCCGGCTGCGATAAGCGGTTTGAAACCTGTGGCAGCAAGTTTTCGAATGTGCTGAATTATCAAGGTTTCCCAGACATTCCCGAAGAGGAATGGATGATGGTGCATCCAAGCAAGGCACCTGCGCGCGATGGTGGAAGCCGTCGATGAGTAGCGAGATAATGCCCGCATCTACAGTGCTCGATGCCACGCGTGCCTGGATCGGAACGCCCTATCGTCATCAAGCGTCTTTGCAGCATGTGGGACCGATTGTTTAGGGCTATTGCGAGGTGTTTGGCGTGCGCTTTACGGAGCGGAGCCTGAGATGGTGCCTGCCTATTCGCAAGATTGGGCTGAGCCACAAGGCGACGAAGTGCTCTTGCGTGCAGCTTTGCGGTATTTGTTGCCGCGCCAAGAGGGCTTGGTAGCAGGAGATGTATTGTTGTTTCGCATGCGCGAAGGCTCCATCGCGAAACATATTGGAATCTGCGCAGACGCGGGTTCTGAGCCAACTTTTATTCACGCTTATAGTGGTCATTCGGTCACAGAAAGCCCGCTTAGCCAACCTTGGCAACGTCGCATCGCGGCTCATTTTGCATTTCCATTGGGAGTTTAACCATGGCTACAATCCTTTTGTCTGCGGCTGGTGCGTCGCTGGGGTCTTCTATTGGTGGTTCAATCCTAGGGCTGTCGATGTCCGCGGTTGGGCGGTTTGCGGGTGCGATGGTGGGTAGTGCGATTGATCGTCGTACAGTGCGCACGGATCAGCATATTATTGGTGGTGGATCCGAGACGGTGCAAACGGGTCAAATGAACCGTTTCAGACTGACCGGTGCAGGAGAGGGACGACCGATCGGGCAGATCTTTGGCCGCATGCGCGTGGCCGGACAAGTGATTTGGTCGAGTGAGTTTGAAGAGCGCGTGTACACATCTACGGGGACGCAAGTGAGCACGCAAACTCAAGCGGCGCAGCAATCGGGCGGAAAAGGCGGCGCGCGCGCAGAAGTCGGTTCCATCACAACGACAACGCGCGATACTACGTTAACGCAGAGCTATGCCTATACAATTTCAATCGCTGTCGCGCTGTGTGAAGGCGAGATTACGTCAATAGGACGGGTTTGGGCTGATGGTGTCGAAGTCAGCGCAGTCGATTTGAATATGCGCGTTTATACGGGTTCGAAGACACAACTACCGGATCCCAAGATCGAGGCGGTTGAGGGCAGTGGCAAGACACCTGCGTATCGCGGGACGGCTTATGTTGTGTTCGAGAACCTGCAACTGGCTGATTTTGGAAATCGGGTTCCGCAGTTCACTTTCGAGGTTATTCGTGGCGGTGAAACGGTTCAGGATGGTCGCGCCAGCGATATGACACAAGACATCAAAGCGGTGGCGTTGATGCCTGGGTCAGGCGAATTTTCTTTGGCGACGACGCCTGTTCACTACGACCTTGGTTTAGGCCGTAAGCAAAGCATCAACGTTAATTCGCCAAGCTATCGTAGTGATATTGCGACGTCGTTGAAAATGCTCGAAGAGGAGCTTCCAAATTGTAAAGCGGCCTCACTGGTGGTCAGTTGGTTCGGCGATGATTTGCGCTGTAATCTGTGTGAGATAAGGCCGAAAGTTGAGCAAAAAGAGCTTGAGGGGGATCGTTTACAATGGTCCGTCGCAGGATTGGATCGTGCGTCAGCAGAGGCGATACCGTTAGAGAGTGAGCGCCCTGTTTATGGGGGGACGCCGTCGGATAACTCTGTGCTGGAGTCGATTGCAGAGTTGAGGGCGCGCGGACAGGCGGTGATGTTTTATCCGTTCATTTTGATGGATCAACTGGCTGGCAACGGCCTTGCTGACCCGTGGAGTGATGCGAATAGCCAGCCAAAGCTACCTTGGCGCGGGCGGATCACCAGTTCTGTGGCTCCGTTGCGCAATGGATCCCCTGATGAAAGTGCAGCTTCAAGTGCAGAAGTTGCTGCGTTCTTTGGCACGGCAAGTGCGAGTGATTTTAATGTTTCCTCGGGCTCGGTGAACTATTCTGGTCCGAATGAGTGGCGCTTTCGTCGGTTCATTTTGCACAACGCGGCCCTCTGTGCGGCAGCGGGTGGCGTGGATTCATTCTGTATCGGTTCTGAAATGCGTGGGCTTACCCAAATTCGTGGTGCCGCGCATAGTTTTCCCGCTGTTGCTGAGTTGATGGACCTCGCCGCTGAAGTGCGCGCACTGTTGGGGCCTGCATGCAAGATTGGCTATGCTGCGGATTGGTCCGAGTATTTTGGTTATTCCCCTCAAGATGGCAAAGGTCATCATTATTTCAATCTTGATCCGCTTTGGGCGGATGAGAATATCGATTTCATCGGAATTGATAACTATATGCCGCTGTCGGATTGGCGTGACGGCGAAGAACATTTAGATGCGCCGTGGGGCTCGATCTATGCGCTGGACTATCTCAAGAGCAACATTGAAGGCGGTGAAGGTTTCGAGTGGTACTACCATTCAGATGAAGCGCGCGCAGCGCAAATCCGCACGCCGATCACTGATGGCGCGCATGGTGAGCCTTGGCTTTACCGATACAAGGATTTGAAAAGCTGGTGGAGCCAGCCGCATCATAACCGCATTGCGGGTGTGCGCCAGGCAGGGGCAAGCGCTTGGGTGCCGCAGTCCAAGCCGATTTGGTTCACAGAGTATGGTTGCGCGTCAGTGGATAAGGGAACCAATCAACCAAATAAGTTTCTTGATCCCAAATCGTCAGAGTCGGATTTGCCCTATTATTCAAATGGCCAACGCGATGAGTTGATGCAGATGCAATATGTGCATGCAGTGACGGAATATTGGGAAGATCGTGCGCATAATCCGGTGTCGCAGGTCTATGACGGTTCGATGATTGATATGAGCCGCGCATTTGCATGGGCTTGGGATACACGACCTTATCCGCATTTCCCGAACCGTTTAGATTTGTGGTCGGATGGGGAAAACTACACGCGTGGGCATTGGCTGAATGGACGCACAAGTGCGCGTTCGTTGGCGTCGGTTGTCGCGGAAATTTGCGCGCGCGTCGGCGAGATACGTTTTAATGTCAGTAAGCTTTATGGTGTTGTGCGCGGTTATCAGATCGCTGACGTGCTTGAGGCGCGAAGTGCTTTGCAGCCCTTGATGCTGCGCTATGGATTTGATGCTATTGAGCGCGAGGGTGTTTTGCATTTCGTGATGCGCGACGGTCAAAGTGACGTAGAAATTGCTGAAAGCTGTTTGGTCAACCACTCTGAGATCCAAGGCGATTATGAGGTCGTTCGTGGTTCTGATGCGGACCTTGCCGGACGTTTGCGGGCGAGCTTTGTTCAAGCGGATGCAGATTTCGATGTGATTGTTGAAGAGACGGTGCTGCCGCATGATGACAGCCACGCAATTTCATCAACGGACCTGCCATTGGCAATGACGCGACCCGAGGCGCGACAAATGTTAGAGCGTTGGTTGAGTGAAGCGCGCGTTTCGCGTGAAGCAATCCGTTTCGCGCTGCCGCCCTCAAAGCTCGCGGTCAAAGCAGGTGATGTTGTGCGTCTGAAAGGCGGGCAGGGCGACACCCAGTTTCGAGTGGATCGTGTGGAGCAAGGTGAAAGCCAGATTCTGGAAGCTGTGCGTATTGAACCGAATGTCTATCGTCCTTCGCCTTTTGCAGACGATGTAATCTCAACACGGCCCTTTGTGGCAGCTGTACCTGTTCTGCCGTATTTTCTTGATCTGCCTTTGATCACAGGAAATGAGATCCCGCATGCGCCACATGTTGCTGCGACGGCGACGCCTTGGCCTGTTGCTGTGGCCGTTTATGACGCGCCAATTGATGCGGATTACGGTTTTAACACCTATACGCAAGGGCGGTCTGTTATTGGCGAGACGCTGACATCAATGAACTCAAGCGTCTTTGGTCTCGTGGATCGCGGAGAACCGCTGAGGGTTCGACTGGCCAGTGATCAACTAGAGAGCATTGCGCGTGAAACGATGCTCGCGGGTGGCAACTTGGCTGCGATTGGTGATGGGTCCGCTGGAAACTGGGAAGTGTTTCAGTTTCAGCGCGCAGAACTGGTGGCACCCGATACCTACGATCTGAGCCTGCGATTGCGCGGACAGTTTGGCACGGATGGCTTGGTGCCGGATGCTTGGCCGACGGGGTCTGTTTTTGTTTTGTTGAATGGCATGCCAAATCAGATCGGTTTGCGCAGTTCGGATCGCGGTGTGGAGCGGCACTACCGCATTGGACCAGCGCCACGTGGGTATGATGACCCCGCCTACGAACATCGCGTTGAAAGCTTTCAAGGGGTAGGGTTGCGGCCCTACGCACCTACGCATTTAAACGTTTCAAGCGCGGGCGGTGACTTGGTATTTAATTGGGTTAGGCGTACGCGTATTGAAGGCGACAATTGGACCTGGGGCGATGTTCCATTGGGGGAAGAGCGCGAGCAATACGTCGTGCAGATCGTAGCGAACGGGATTTTATTGCGGACTGACTTGGTCGACGTTGCGCAATTTACCTATTCGCTCAATCAGCGCGTTGCTGATGGTGTCACTGGCACGTTTGAAATACGCGTAGCACAAGTCTCTGAGCGTTTTGGCCCAGGTCTATTTGCGCGTTTGTCTTTGAGTGGTTGAATAATATGCCGCTGACATTGCAAGATTTGATTGCTCTCACGCGATATTGCGCTGGATTTGGGCCGGATGAGCGTGCCACCAAATGTCATGAGGTGCTTAAACGTGTCAATGAAGCGGCCTGTTTTAACGGAATAACTGGGAAAGTTCATCCGTTTTACGGCGACGGCTCAATTACGAGTTTGCTGATGCGATATAGTCTTGGCCAAATACCATCTTCGTTAGATTACAAGATGTTAACTGTTTTACTTACGGTCGTTTTAACGCTTTTTGAAGCCTCTAAAGAGAAACTGTAGGGTGTATCTATCACTCATAAGTTTGTGAACTATCACCTATTTGCATTTGTGGCCTGCGGCCTTGTTGATGTAGAGATAGGGCGAACAATCAGGAGCGTTCAAGATGGCGCAAGTTGACAGGCCCCTTCACAGCATCGATCCCGTCTGGGATCGGATTTCGCATGAAGCTCAAACAGCAGTGCAAAACGAACCTCTTTTGGGTGGATTGTTGCATGCCTGTGTTTTGCATCACAACAGCTTAGAAAAAGCGCTGTCGTATAGGTTTTCGGCGAAACTTCATTCGAACGAAATGAGTCAGATCATTTTGCGTGATATTGCAGATGAAGCCTATGAAAAGGATTCAAACATCGTTGAGTCCGCACGTGCTGATTTGATGGCGATTTTTGATCGTGATCCTGCATGCCATCGCCTGTTACAACCTTTGGTGTTTTTCAAAGGGTTTCAAGCAATACAAGCTTATCGCATAGCGAACTGGCTTTGGCGGACGGGTCGCAAAGATCTGTCGTATTTTGTGCAAATGCGTGTGTCCGAGATTTTTGGTGTCGATATTCATCCGGCAGCGCGCATTGGCAAAGGTATCATGATTGATCACGCGCATTCTATCGTCATTGGTGAGACAGCGGTTGTTGGTGACAACGTTTCCATGCTGCACTCTGTGACGCTTGGTGGCACGGGTAAAGAAGAGGAAGATCGTCACCCCAAGATTGGTGATGGTGTTCTTATCGGTGCAGGTGCCAAGGTGCTCGGTAACATAAAGATTGGGAATTGCAGCCGGATTGCGGCTGGATCAGTCGTGCTTGCCGAAGTGCCACCGTGTAAAACTGTGGCGGGTGTGCCTGCTAAAATTGTTGGTGAAGCCGGATGTGACCAGCCATCGGTCTCAATGCATCAATTGATCAACTCTGCGCCTAAATAGCATTTGACGAAATTGGCTGCTGCTAGTGCCGCAGGCTTATATAGCCTGACCCTAAGGGTCAGGCGGTGCCTCTGGCGGAAGTTTACTCGGAAAGGTGAAGATCGGCGTTGCTAGCTTAAGCGAGCATTGCGATCGGGTTTTCCAAATTTGCCTTGATAGCGGCGAGAAGTTCAGCGCCCAGTGCGCCGTCAATCACCCTGTGATCCACTGACAGCGTGACGGACATCACCGTCGCAACGTCGAGTTCACCTTCCGCACTTACAACGGGCTTTTTGACACCAGCACCCACGGCCAGGATGGCACCATGTGGTGGGTTGATCACAGCATCGAAGTTTTCAATGCCCATCATGCCAAGGTTAGAGATTGCGAAGCTGCCACCCATGTACTCATGCGGCGCGAGTTTGCGGTCACGCGCTCGGCTCGCCAGATCTTTCATCTGAGCCGAAAGTGCAGAAAGTGACTTTGTGTCAGCGTCTTGCAAGACAGGTGTGAAGAGGCCACCTTCGATTGCGACTGCAACAGCAACGTCTGAAGCTTTCATCTGAAGCACGCGATCACCGGCCCAAACAGCGTTGGCCGCAGGCACTTGTTGCAGCGCAAGCGCACAGGCTTTGATGATGAAATCATTGACCGATAGTTTTATATCACGTTCAGCAAGTTGTTTGTTGAGCTGGCTGCGAAACTTGAGCAACGCATCTAGATGAATGTCGCGGCGCAGGTAGAAATGTGGAATGGTTTGTTTGGCTTCTGTAAGGCGGGCAGCGATAGTTTTGCGCATGCCATCGAGCGGGATTTCGGTGAAGTCGCGGCCTTGATACATTTTGGCGATCTGGCTCGGGTTCACTTGCGCTGTTGCTACGTTCGGGACTGACTTTGCCGAGGCCGTAGCTGCTTGTGGTGCCGAAGCGGCAGATGCGTTTTCAACGTCTGCTTTAACAATGCGCCCCTTGGGGCCGCTGCCAGCAACTGATTTCAGATCGATCCCTTTGTCCGCAGCGATGCGCCGCGCGAGTGGGGAAGCAAAGACACGTGTTCCATTGGGCTCTGGTTTCGCTATTTGCGCAGATACGGGCGCGGGGGCTGTCGATGGTTCTGGTTCGTTAGAAGCGCTTGCAGCAGGCAGCGCAGCGGCGGGCGTCGCATCTGCCATGTCTTCACCGTCTTCGAGTAAAAGCGCTATAGGGCTGTTGACCAAAACACCTGCGGTTCCCGCCTCGACCAAAATTTTACCGATGACACCTTCATCGACGGCTTCAAATTCCATTGTAGCTTTGTCGGTTTCGATCTCAGCGAGCAAATCACCGGACGAGACAGTGTCGCCCTCTTTGACCAACCATTTGGCGAGCGTGCCATCCTCCATCGTGGGGGACAGCGCGGGCATGAGAATTTCGATTGCCATTGTGTTTCTCCCTTAACGATACGTTACTTTTTGCACAGCCTCTATCACCTCTGCGGTGGTAGTCAGAGCGAGCTTTTCGAGGTTGGCGGCGTAGGGCATCGGAACGTCTTTACCTGTGCAGTTGATCACAGGGGCGTCGAGATAGTCGAACGCCTCTTGCATCAAAACGGCCGAAATATGATTGCCGATGGCGCCGACCGGCCAACCTTCTTCAACGGTGACGCAGCGGTTGGTTTTCTTCACGCTTTCGATCACGGTTTGTGTGTCCATCGGACGCAGGGAGCGAAGATCTACGACCTCTGCAAAGATCCCGTTTTCCGCCAACTTATCAGCGGCTTCCATTGCGTAGCTCATGCCAATACCAAAGCTCACAATGGTTACATCAGACCCTTCGCGTGCAATCCGGGCTTTTCCGATTGGGACAGTGAAATCATCAAGCACAGGCACATCGAATGTACGGCCATAAAGGATTTCATTTTCAAGGAAGATCACTGGATTCGGATCGCGGATCGCCGACTTCATCAGTCCTTTCGCATCAGCGGCAGTGTAGGGCATGACGACCTTGAGACCGGGAATATGTGCATACCAAGCAGCGTAGTCTTGGCTGTGTTGCGCACCGACTCGCGCAGCGGCACCATTGGGGCCACGAAACACCATCGGCGCACCCATTTGACCACCTGACATGTAGAGCGTCTTGGCGGCAGAATTGATAATATGATCAATAGCTTGCATGGCGAAGTTAAACGTCATGAACTCAACGATGGGCTTTAGACCACCAAAGGCAGCACCCACAGCGATACCAGCAAAACCATGCTCTGTGATAGGCGTGTCGATAACACGTTTGTGGCCAAATTCATCGAGCATCCCTTGAGAAATCTTGTAAGCACCTTGGTATTCGCCAACTTCTTCCCCCATCAAAAACACGCTCTCATCGGCGCGCATTTCTTCGGACATCGCTTCGCGCAATGCTTCGCGAACAGTTTGTTGTTTCATCTGAGTGCCCTCGGGCCAATCCGGCTCAGGCGCGCTCCATTGAGGTTCACTTTGCGTATCGTTGTGCTGGATCGGCACCGCGGCGACGGTCGTTGCAGGCGCTGACGCCGTGGCTGGAGCTGTCGCGGAAATATCATCCGCGCTTTCGCCATCTTCCAAGAGCAACGCAATCGCTGTGTTCACTGCGACGCCTGCGCTGCCTTCGGGCACGAGGATCGAGCCGATGACACCTTCATCTACTGCTTCAAATTCCATCGTGGCTTTGTCGGTTTCGATTTCAGCAATGATGTCGCCAGACGAAACTGTGTCGCCTTCTTTCACCAACCACTTGGTAAGCGTGCCTTCTTCCATCGTCGGCGAAAGGGCGGGCATTAGGATTTCGATAGCCATGATTTACGCCTCCACTTTTGCATAGATGTCGGTCCAAAGCTCTGACACATCGGGCAATGGGCTGTCTTTGGCGAATTCGGCTGATGCATTTACCACTTTCTTGATTTCTTTATCGATCGCTTTCAAATCTTCCTCGCTCGCGTGTTTGCCTGTCAGCAGAACATCGCGGACTTGTTCAATTGGATCACGTTCATCGCGCATTTTCTGCACTTCCTCGCGGGTGCGGTATTTCGCTGGGTCCGACATAGAGTGGCCGCGATAGCGGTATGTTTTGATCTCTAGAATGTAGGGGCCCTTGCCAGAACGGCAGTGTTTTACAGCGCGTTCGCCAGCTTCCTTCACAGCCATAACATCCATACCGTCTACGATTTCACCTGGAATGCCAAATGCTTCGCCGCGCGTGTGCAAATCAGGGGTGGAGGTGGAGCGGTTCTGCGATGTGCCCATAGCGTACTGGTTGTTTTCAATGACAAAAATGCAAGGAAGGTCCCAAATAGCGGCCATGTTAAATGTTTCGTAAACCTGACCTTGGTTTGCAGCGCCATCGCCGAAATAGGTGAAGGTCACGCGACCATTCTCTTGGTACTTATCGGCAAACGCGAGGCCAGCACCCAGCGGAACTTGCGCAGCAACAATGCCGTGCCCGCCATAGAAATGCTTCTCCTTGGAGAACATGTGCATAGAGCCGCCTTTGCCCTTGGAATAGCCATCCATGCGGCCTGTCAGCTCTGCCATAACACCATTGGGATCCATTCCGCAGGCCAACATGTGACCGTGATCACGATACGATGTGATCCGCTTGTCACCTTCCTCTGCGGCGGCCTCAAGACCGACAACAACCGCTTCTTGACCAATGTAGAGATGGCAGAATCCGCCAATCAGACCCATGCCATAAAGTTGACCGGCCTTTTCTTCAAAGCGTCTGATGAGAAGCATGTCTTTGTAGTGCTTCAGCAAGTCGTCAGCTGAAACGTTCGATTTCGCAGTCGATTTTCGCGCGGCCATATGCGGTGTATCCTCCCAGAAACAACAGTGGTTTAGCGTTAAACCATAGTGTAACGCAGGAAAACCATGCTGACCAGAGTACAATAGTACAAGTAACGCTTTGGTTAACGAACTACGATTTCATCCGAGCGTAAAAGCCCCAGAACATCGCGGGCTTGTTGATCCAGCAGATCAAGGTCCAGATAGGTGTCCGACAAACGTTTGGTGAGATTTTCCATCTCGTTCACTTCGCCTTTGAGTTGGCTCAGTTGAACTTCGAGGTCTTTTGCCGCAACCGTAATTTCCGCACGACGAAATACGCCGTAATCACCTTGGACGGCCGCGAACGTGAAATACGTCGCAAGGCTGAACGCCGTTGCGAAATAGATCAAAGCGCCAAGCGCTGGTCTCGCGGTTTTTGGTTGCATACTGCCCTCGAAGGCGACTCTTGCGGTCGCTGTGCAGTCTTAGTGCCACGAAGCTTTGAGGTTGGTCAGCCTTTTTTCCCCATAGCATGAAAACTCGCAAGGCAGGTGTGTGCCTGAGGGCACAATCGTGCGCACGCAAAGCGATTTAGAGAGACTTGAGAATGTTTGCTGCCAACTCGAACGAGCGAATGCGCGCAGTATTGTCATGAATTGCGCCCGTAAGCATGATCTCATCCGGTTGATAACGTGCGATAATTTCTTTGAGCCTAAGCTCCACGGTCTCAGGTGAGCCAGTCGCAGAGCAAGACAGCGCATGATTGACCTGTTGCAAAACTGCGGGCGCGACATGCTCTTCAATCGCGTCAACGGGTAGGGGAAGTGCACCAGGTTGCCCTGTGCGTAAGCGCGCAAACGCAAGCAGTTGGGATGAACGTAAGAGCTGTGCTTCTTCATCGCTCGGCGCAACGCATACGCCAGCGGCAAGCATTGCATGCGGTTTTTCGAGATGCTCGGAAGGTTGGAATGTGCTGCGATAGATCTGCAAAGCTTGCTCTAACGCGTCAGGCGCGAAGTGGGACGCGAAGGCATAAGGCAAACCCAGATAGGCGGCGAGTTGCGCGCCATAGAGGCTAGAACCCAAAATCCACACGGGCACTTGCGTGCCAAACCCCGGAACAGCGCGCACAGACATGTCGCCACCACCTGCCGATAGATAGGCGATAAGTTCCTGCACATCCTGCGGAAAACTGTCTTCGGGTGCCATATGACGACGCAACGCGCGCGCAGTTGCCATATCGCTTCCCGGTGCGCGCCCAAGTCCAAGATCAACGCGATCAGGATAAAGCGTGGCCAATGTGCCGAATTGTTCCGCAATCACCAAAGGTGCATGGTTCGGGAGCATAATGCCGCCAGCGCCGACGCGTATGGTGTTGGTCGCTGCCGCGACTTGCGCAATGATAATCGATGTTGCCGCACTCGCGATGCCGGGCATGTTATGATGCTCAGCCAGCCAATAGCGATGATAGCCCGCTTTTTCAGCCGCCTGCGCGAGAGCAACAGTATTGTCGATCGCATCTCGTGCGGTATGACCTTCGGGAATCGGCGAAAGATCAAGCAGTGAGAACTGTGTCATCTCAATACCCGCGCCAAATCCAGCCACCGCCAAAGATGCGTGTGCTGTCTGCGTCGTAAAATACGCAGGCTTGGCCCGGTGACACGCCGTCTTCTGGTGTGAGTAACTCAACGCTTGCTTCTGTCTCGGAAATAGGGCGAATGATTGCGGGCTTTGGCGGACGGGTCGAGCGCACGCGCACCAACACATGCCATTCCTCTTGCGACGTCAGTAGCGCATCCCCAAGCCAATTGATTTCGCGCACAGGGATCGTGCGCGTGCTGAGCAGCTCTTTCGGCCCAACAATCACCTGTTTCGCGTCCACATCAAGGCGCACAACATAAAGCGGGTCGGCCAAGCCACCGATACCTAACCCGCGACGTTGCCCAATGGTGTAGTGAATAACACCGTTATGTTGACCCAGCACATTGCCCTCAACATCAACGATCTCGCCAGGCTCCGCCGCACCGGGGCGCAGTTTTTCGATGACAGCCGCGTAATTGCCATTGGGCACAAAGCAAATGTCCTGACTGTCGGGCTTGTCTGCCACGCTCAGCCCGAACTTGCTTGCCAGCTCGCGCGTTGCATCCTTAGACGGCAGGTGGCCGAGCGGAAAACGCAGGTAGTCCAATTGTTCTTGCTTGGTCGAGAACAGAAAATAGCTCTGATCGCGCGCATCATCGGCTGCACTGTGCAACTCAGCCTTCTCAGGCCCCATCTTGCGCTGGATATAGTGACCCGTCGCCATGCAATCGGCCTCAAGGTCTTTTGCTGTCTCAAGCAAATCCTTAAACTTCACCCGCTCATTGCACCGAATGCACGGCACGGGGGTCGCGCCCGCGAGATAGCTGTCCGCAAACTCATCAATCACCGCATCCTTAAAGACGTTCTCATAATCGAGCACGTAATGCGGGAATCCCATTTCTTCGGCCACACGGCGCGCATCGTGGATATCAAGACCTGCACAACACGCGCCTTTTTTGGCCAGAGCGGCACCATGATCATATAGCTGCAAGGTTACGCCGACGACGTCATAGCCCTCAGATGCAAGCTGTGCGGCGACAACAGAACTGTCCACGCCACCCGACATCGCCACGACAACGCGCGTCTCTGACGGTGGTTTGGCGAAGCCAAGGCTGTTTAACTTTTCGGACGTGTCCAGTGCCATGACGGCAACTCCTTACCAAAATCCAAGGAAATATAGGAAAATCCTATGTATTCTCAAGAGGCGGGTTCACGTCGCTTTAAGAGATTGGGTGCAGAAAGGCCAGAAGTAGACATGAGGCGATCAAATGTATCTCAAGAAAATCGACGGGCCGCGAGCGGTCACCCTTCCTAATGGCAAAGTTATGAGTCGCGCTGACCTGCCCTCGGAAACGACTCGGCGCTGGGTCGCGTCACGCAAAGCGGCGGTCGTGCGCGCTGTCACCAACGGATTGATCACCCAGGACGAAGCGCTTGAGCGATATTCGTTGAGCGAGGAAGAATTCTCGCAATGGGTGCAAGCCGTTGCAAATCATGGTGAAAAAGCGCTGAAGACCACGAGTGCGCAGGTGTATAGACAACTTTAGGTTGATTGTGATATAAAAACATTAACTTAAGTAACGATGGGTTAACTATTTTCGCCCAATTTGCATTTGACGAAAAGCTAAACGGAGTGAACCCTATGCGCGTACTCTTGGTCGAGGACGATCCTACAACTTCCAAAAGCATCGATATGATGCTGACCCATGCAAACCTGAACGTGTACACGACGTCCTTTGGTGAAGAAGGGATCGATCTGGCAAAACTATATGACTATACCGCTGCTACCCCAAAACCCGAATTTTTTCATGGGTTATGACGCGGAAATTGTCTGA
>NZ_MLCB01000144.1 GCF_001890925.1 Planktotalea frisia | reverse complement strand
TCGATGGTTGAGCAAACTCTACATTAAACTGAGGGAAGTTTCGGGGGGCAGGTCAGTGGGAACGACTAACCGCATGGATTACTTGCGAGACGAGACAGGCAATCGACGGTTCTGGCCAATCAAACTCGACACTGTAGATATCGATGCCATCCGCAGCGACCGAGATAAAATTTGGACGGCAGCCAAAGCACTCTACGATGCGGGCGAGCGCTGGTGGTTAACCAGCGCTGAAGAAAGTCTTGCTGAAAATCAGCAGCTGCAGCGCGCCTCCGTGGACCCTTTGTTCGATGAGGTCGCAGAGTGGCTTGAAACATCAGGGAAGAGTGAAACTTGTATGCGGGAGGCACTGGCTGCAGTTGCCTCGGATGATGAGGACACTTCAGCCGTCAAGATGTCTCCACAGCTCCAACATCGGCTAAGAGGCGCGTTAAACGCTGCAGGCTTCAAGAGCACAGGGTTAAAGTTCACCTCGGGTGATCATAAAGGGAGGACGATCTTTGCACTCCCCTTACCTGAGCCAAAATTACGATTTTAATACGCAAAAAAGAGAAGAGCGCCACGGTGGAGCAAACCGCCGTGGCGCTATTTCCAGTCCAATTAGGGGGAAGAGGTGGAGCAAGTTGAGCCTTTAAGCTGAACCTTATTAATACCCCCTAAACCATTGTTTTTATGCAATTATTAAGAGGTAATTGGAATTAAGGGGGCTGAAGCGAGCATTGGTTATGTAAGTTATGTAGAAATCGCTCCCCTCGCTCTACTTTGGCTAATCCCGCGTTGGCCTTCGCGAAGTATCCTCACTAATCAGTCTCAACCTCATGTGCCTAAATGGCTAGAGGAACGCTCAAGACGACTGACACAAATTGGGTTCTCAACCAAAGGCAGCGTCCAATCTAGACGTACGTACACAAACATCCCACTAAAGAGGTATTCAGTTGTCCGGTAGGAGAGATTGGCGGTAAGGTGAGGCGTGCAGCGCCCTACCCTTGCTCGCAACTTAGCAAGTAACTCATTTGGAGACCTATCTAGGTAATTATTAGCGGATAATTGTTTGATATGGTCAAAATTGACCGCGATCTAATTCTCCACCATGTTTATCTCCAACTTGTATTTGCAAAGAGGACTAGGGTCCTTCAAGCAACTTCTAAACTTACGCAAGGCCGAATATGACGATAAACTTGAGACAAAAGACCGAAGCTGTGTTTGCCGATGCTATATCCATTCCTCCAACTCCTTCAGATATGGATGAGAATGAATGGCTGACACGGTTAGAACTTGCTGCATGCTATCGGCTGGTCGATCACTACGGCTGGACCAGCGTAGTATATAATCACATCACATTGCGGGTGCCTGGAACGAATGAATTTTTGATCAATCCTTTTGGTCTGCGTTACGATGAAATTCAGGCCTCTAACCTAATTCGCGTTGATGTCGATGGAAACAAAAAGTCCAAAAGCAAGTGGCCAGTGAATAAGGCTGGCTATCTCATCCATTCCACATTGCACCAAGCGCGCGAAGACCTGCATTGTGTAATACACACACACGAGCCAGTTTCGCAGGCGCTTTGTGCATTGCAGTCGCAGGCGATCCCACTCACCCAAGAAGGCTGTCAGCTTTACGAACGCGTTGGTTATCACGACTTTGAAGGCATAGTTCTAGACGGAAGTGAAGGACCCCGGCTGGTGGAGGCTATTGGCCGTGAGGCCCACACACTCTTGTTGCGCAACCACGGTCTGATAACCGCCGGACCAGATGCCATTTGGGCCTTTGTTCGTCATCTCGCTTTTATTCGGAATACCGAGGTACAGCTTGCTGCAATGGCATCCGGAAAACTCAATCTGATACCAAACGAAATTATGGTAAAGACACGCGAACAATTTGAAGGTGGCTCTGCGCAGGCAAATGCACTTGTTAGACACCCCGAATGGCCAGCATTGGTGCGCCTGATTGATCAAATAGACCCTACTTGGAAAAGCTAGAATTTAGCCAGGCCGGCTATTCGAAAAACAATTACAAACCTAAACTCTCCAAATGAAGCCCACGTCCGGGGGGACTTTATTTGAAGTGGTCCTGCTTTTCTGTACAGGTTTACGGCTTAGCTAGGTTCAGGACTCATAACCAGAATATGACGGTTGCAGCGAGGGCGATCGCTGAC